>CAZVVS010000004.1:0-35846 GCA_964630585.1 uncultured Gordonia sp. | reverse complement strand
GTGTCGGTGTAGAAGAACATCGCCTCCTTCGCCTCGGTGTAGACATCCCACTTGTCCAGCGAGGCCAAGTCGGTCGGCGACAGCTTCCACTGCTTGACCTTGTCGGTGGACCGGGACACGAACCGCGCGTGCTGCTCGGCCCGGCCGACCGAGAACCAGAACTTGACGAGGTGGACGCCCGAGTTGACCAGCATCTGCTCGAACTCCGGCGCCGACCTTGTGAATTCCAGGTACTGGTGGGGCGTGCAGTAGCCCATGACCCGCTCGACACCGGCGCGGTTGTACCAAGAGCGGTCGAACATGACGATCTCACCAGCGGCCGGTAGGTGCTGGATGTAGCGCTGGAAGTACCACTGCGTCAGTTCGCGCTCGGTCGGCTTCTCCAGCGCGACCACGCGCGCGCCGCGGGGGTTCATGTGCTCGGTGAAGCGCTTGATCGAACCACCCTTACCCGCGGCGTCACGGCCCTCGAACACGATCACGATCTTCTGCCCGGTCTCCTTGACCCATGCCTGCAGCTTGAGCAGCTCGATCTGCAGGCGGCGCTTCTCGCGCTCGTAGGTCCGGCGCGTCATCTTCTTGTCGTACGGATAGTCGTGCCGCCACGGCGCGTCGGGATCGTCGTCGTCGATCTGTTTGCCCGCGGCTCGCTGCAACTCCGCAAGCTCGTCGATCTCGGGTGTCACGTCGATCTGGCCGGCGGCGGCCATCTCGTAGTCCTCGTCGAACGCGGCTGAGTGCTGGGTGGTTCCGGTGTGGGGATCAAGCGCCATTGGTCGAGTGTAAGGCGATCGGCGTGCCGCTTCCCCACGAGAAGGAGAATCGCAGTTGAACGGGAGCCGAAGGTCCCCACTCCAGGGCTGAGGCCCGGCCGCCACCGCGCATCCGACCCTCCGCGAGCCGGCCAACCGGGTGGAACCCAGGGCCAAAACACTCTGGCGAATCCCGCCCGCCATGCTGGGCATCCCGACCGTCCTGCTTGAAGGATCTGGGGTCCAAACACCCGTCCGTACTTCAAGCACGGCAAAAGTACGAAGCGGCGTGGGCCAACCTCATGCATAGCGTCCTCAGCTCACTGACCTCGCCGAATCCTTCTCCGACATCGCCGACATGCTGTCGAACCTTGTCGAGCCGGAGGATCGTCGAAAGCTGATTGTTGCTCTGGGATCGGGACAAACTAAGCCGACCGAAACCCTCGTCCGCCTCCTCCCGGAAGCCGATCTGGCAAGAATCAGGGACTGCTGACCCATGTGATACCAGTCACACCAGCGTAAGATCAGGGTTGCCCGATTGGTCCTAGCTAGGGAGGTCATGATGGCAACCACCCACGTGGTGCACCACCACGAATCGCATGGCAATCACCCGATGAGCGTTGTCGCTTTCTGCTGCACACTCGCCGGAATGGCGTGCGCCGGGCTGTGGCTCGTCGCACTGGCCGGCGGGAATGCCGCATCGGTGGGATTCGGCATCGCCGCGCTGGTCATGTTCGTCTGTGCGATCACTGCGTTCCGCATGGTCGCCAGACACGCACACCACGGTCCGGTCCGGCCTGAGAACACCGAGATCGAGACGCACCGCTACCTCGACGAATACCGCGGCGGCTGATCACCGCGTGCTGATCACCGAGGCAGCGACTGATAGCGGTCGACCGCCTTCTTCACGCGGTCGAGCGCTTCGCCGTACGCCTTGAAATCACCGGACTGCTGCGCCGTCCGCAACTGGTCGAGCGCCGAGTTCAACTCGGCCACCGCTGCGTCACGGGCCGCCGACGGGGTCGGCTGCGCAGCCGCGTTGACCGGCGCCTGCGGGGCGCCCTCCGCCGGGGCCCCCGCGCCGTGCTCGGGCGGGGTCACCGAAGCCGGGTCGATGCCCACCTGCCTCAGCGCACCGGCCAGCGTCGGTGCGAACGCGACCTTGTCGTTGTAGGACACCATCATCCGGTACAGCTTGGGCACCGCCGAGTCCGCATTCTTCGATTGCGTGTACAGCGGCTCGACGTAGAGCACGCCGTTCTTGCCGACCGGCAGCGTCAACAGGTTGCCGAAAGTGGTGTCCACGGTGCCCTCGAGCAGTTTGCGCTCATTGGCGGTCGCGTTCTTCATCTTGTCCTGCGCCTGCCGTGGACCAATGAACTGCCGATTCACCGGAAGCACCTTGACGGTCAGCTTGCCGTAGGTGTCCGGATCCGACGACGCGGTCACATAGGCCGCGAGATACGGGTTCTTCAGGACCGTGAGGACGGTCGTGAGCTGGAACTCCGAGCGCTGCAGATCACCAGGTGCCGCCGCGGTGAAGTAGTACGGCGCCTGCACCTCCGGCGTCGGCGCGGTCTGGCGCGACAGCGGCCCGTCGTTCGCGGGCACCGGTGCCGCGACGGTCTGATCGGCCGTCGGGTCCGCCGGGATGGACCAGAAGTCGCTGCCCCGGAAGAACTCGGTGGGGTCGTCGACGTGATAGCGGGCCAGCAGGGCGCGCTGGATCTTGAACAGGTCCTCGGGGTAGCGCACGTGCTGGCGCAGGTCCTCGCGCTTTTCGAACTCGGCGAGGGGCTTCACGGTGCCCGGGAAGACCTTCATCCACGTCTTGAGCACCGGGTCGTCGCCGTCGACCTGGAAGAGTTCGACCTTGCCGGTATAGGCGTCGACAGTCGCCTTGACCGAGTTGCGAACGTAGGAGACGTCACGGTCGACCTGCACGCGCGCGGTCTGCCCGGCTGTCAAGGTCCGCACGTCGGTCGTCGCGTTCTGCAGCGACGTCGGCTGTGCGTACGGGTAGCGGTCCAGCGTCGTGTAGCCGTCGACGATCCACTTGATCGACCCGTCGGCCATGACCGCGGGGTAGGTCTTCGAGTCGACGGTGAGCCACGGCGCGACGCTCTTGACGCGGTCCCGCGGGTCACGGTTGTAGAGGATCCTCGAGTTCTCGTTGATCACCGACGAGAGCAGGATGTTCCGCTCGGCGTACTTGATCGAATAGAGCAATCGGCTGAACCAGTTGCCCAGGGCGACACCGGACCCACCCGTGTAGGTGTAGGTCTTGCCCTCTTCGTCGTACTCCTTGGGGCCGCTGTCCGAACCGACGATCGCGTAATCGGGCCGCTGCTTGGCGATGAGCTCACCGAAGTAGATCCGCGGCTGGCTGACCCGGATGGGCGCGTTCTTGGCGTAGTCGGGCGACTTGATGGTCTCCAGGTCACTGACGTGGAAGACGGGGAGGCCGCCGCTGTCGCTGTCGGCCGTCGACGCCGCAGAGTCGACGGTGTTGGCCTGCGCGGCGATGAAGCCGTTGCCGTGGGTGAACACGGTGTGGCTGTTGATCCAGTCGCGCTGGTTGCCCGACAACCGCGCCGGGTCCAGTTCACGAGCCGCGACGATGAAGTCGCGCGACTGCCCGTCGACCTTGTACCGGTCGATCGCCAACTGACTGGGGAAGCCGTAGAAGTTGCGCAGCCGATTGCGCTGCGCAAAGGCCGGCTCAACGACGTTCGGGTCGAGCAGGCGGATGTTCGAGAGGGTCTTGACGTCGGAGTTGACGACGGCCGGATCCGGCGGGACCGCCGTCCAATTCGGCGTGTAGGTGACCGTCGGTGCGTCGATCTTGTAGGCGTGCCGAGTCGCCGCGATGTTGCGCGCGATGAACTCGGCTTCCTTCTGCATCGCGTTGGGCTTGACCGAGAACTGCTCCATCACGGCCGGCCAACCCATGCCGATCAACAGCGACGACAGCAGCATCAGCGCCGTCGCCAGCGCCGGGATCCGCAAGTCGCGCAACACCGCGCCGGCGAAGAAGGCCACCGCACAGATGACCGCGATGGACATCAGGATCAGCTTGGACGGCAGTACCGCGTTGATGTCGGTGTAGCCCGCGCCGGTGAAGATCTCCGCGCGGCGGTCACTGGAGAGCAGGCTGTAGCGGTCCAACCAGTAGCCGACAGCCTTCAGCAGAAGGAACGAGCCGGCGATTACGGCGAGCTGGATACGCGCGGCCGTCGTCAACCCACCGGGCACGCCGTTACCGCCCAGCCGGATCCCTCCGAACACGTAGTGGGTCGCCAAGGAGGCGATGAACGCGATGATCACCGACATGATCAGGATGGACAGGACCATGCGGTAGAAGGCCAGGTCGAACGCGTAGAAACCGATGTCGATGCCGAACTGCGGGTCCTTGACACCGAACTTCTCACCGTGCAGGAACATCTGCACCGTCGACCAGGAGGCCTGGGCGACGAGCCCGGCAATGATGCCGAACGCCAGAGCGGGCAGCAGCGCGAACAGCCGCGGGCGCAGGGACACCGCGGCGCGGTAGTTCGAGAGCGGGTCCGACGGACCGAACGAACTGACGACGATCGGACGACTGCGGTAGGCCGTGTAGACCGCCGCGAAGATGATCGCCGCGACGACCAGCGTGACGACGAGGAAGACCACGACGCGCGTCCACAGAATCGTCGAATAGGTCGACCGGTAGCCGAGGTCGCTGAACCACAACCAGTCCGTCGTGATGCCCACCAGCCGCGGCCCGACGAGCAACAGCGCGAGCACTGCGACGCCGACACCGATCAGAGTCTTGCCGCGGCGTGTCAACGTCGGCAGGGTTGGGGTAGTCACAGGCCACTCGTTTCCGTCTGTCACACCCGACGCCGCGATCGCCGGCGGGCGCATGTCCGATTCACATCCACCTTATCCACGTCTGGCGCGGCCGGTTAGTTCCCGGTGGGCAATGATGGAGCGGTGACCGATCCACTCCTGTCCCCCGACGCGCTCGGCTTGGCCCTGCGCGACGTCACCGAGTTCGTCGACGCCGCCGATTGGGGCCAGCCGCCGATGCTGTTCGCGCTGGTGCCGACCGGGGTGCTCGCCCAGACCGATCCCGACCTCGTCGACGAACACGACGACTCCGAACTCTCCCCCATCGCCCAGGAGCAGTTGCCCCTGTCCGACGACCCGCAGACGCAAGCCGAGGAACTCGAACACGTCCTGGCCACGACGTCGTGGCCGGCTGCGGTAGCCGGGTGCGCCCTGGTTCAGGAGATCATCGTGCTGCCGCCGCACGCCTCCGACGACCTCGACGAGGCATTCGTCCCGCTGCTCGCCGACCCCGAGGCCGCCGACGCGGCGGCCCGCGACACCGCTCGCAGCCACCCCGGCCAACAACAGGCCCGCCTCATCGCCGGCGCTCTTCGCGACGGATCGCGCCTGGCCCTACTGCAACTGCGCGACTCCCCTGACGCCGAGACACCCGGACGGCTGGAGCTGTTGTCGCACCCCGATCTCGCGCCAGGAATCCTCGAAGCACTGGCGGCCACCCTCGACGCTGAGCAGGACTACTGAGACCTCCGACCTGCACCAAATGAGACCGGATTGTTACCACAGCAAATTTCTCTGATAGATATATACGGATGAATTACCGGACGGGTTATGCCCGGTTCGCCCGATTCGCCGTGCCAATCGCGCTGGTCGCGCTACTCGCGACGGTGGACGCGTCTGTCGCCGCCGCTCCGCCCGCCCGGGTCCTGCCCACCGGGGAGCTCTACACGCACGGGACCTACGTCGCCATGGGCGACTCACGCGCGGCCGCCGGGTCACCGGCCCTCACCGTGGACTACCAACTCAACCCGTGCCGCCGGTCAGACGACAACTACCCGTCGCTGCTGCGCGACAAGATCCATCCGCGCACCTTCGTCAACCTCGCCTGCGTCGGTGCCGAAAGCGCCCACCTGCGCTACTACCCGCAGGTGAGACCCCTGGGCTCATCAGACTCGCTGGGCTCGTCATCGGGGTCACTGGGATCGCTGGGCTCGACGACCTTGATCGACCCCCAGCTGCGGCACGTCCCGCGCAACGCGCAGTTGGTCACCGTCAGCATGGGCGGCAACGACCTGGGATGGTCCACGATGCTGTCGAAGTGCAACATCATGGTCAACCCGAATTGCCGGTTGAACCCCGCCCAGAAGGCCCGGCGCGCCAAGGGCATGCAGAAGATGACCCTTCAGTCCGCAACCACCCTGCGCGCGGTGCGCGCCCGCGTCCCGCAGGCACAGCTCTTCACCGTCGGGATCGGGGGCATGTTCGGATCACACGGCTGCCGCGGGGTACAACTGCGCTCCGCCGACTCCAAGTGGTTCCGCGCCATGTTCGACGAGGCCAATGCACGGCTGCGCAAGGAGACCGAGGCCGTCGGCGGCAAGTTCATCGACATCTCCGACCGCGGACACGACGCGTGTTCGCGCCAGCCGTGGTACTACGGGCGGACCGCGCCACCCGGGGAAATCCCGTTCCACCTCAACAAAGCAGGACGCGCCGTCATCGCCGACCGGATCGCCGCGTCCATCCGGCGCTGATCGTTCCCGGCCCGCACTAGCGGATCTCTAGCGGGTGCAGCCCGGCGCCGCCTTGCCCGCCACCACGTTGTTCAGCGCGTCGACCGCGCCGGGCAGAGTCTCGACCTTGACGAGTGTGAGCCCGTCGGGCACATCGGTCAGCGCCTCGCGGCAATTGTCGGCCGGCACGAGGAAGACAGTGGCGCCCTTCTCGCGGGCACCCTCCATCTTGTGTGTGATCCCGCCGATCGGGCCGACCTTGCCGTCGTCGGTGATCGTGCCCGTGCCGGCGATGAACTTGCCGCCGGTAAGACTGCCCGGCGTCAGCTTGTCGACGAGCGCCAACGACAGCATCAACCCCGCCGACGGCCCGCCGATGTCGCCGACGTTCATGGTGATCTTCATCGCCGGGTCGGCGTTGACGACGACCGGGGTGACGCCCAGATAGGTGATCGTCTTGGTGGTCCCGGCCCGGTCTGTCCCCTCGACCTTGCCCAGCGTCACGGCCACCCGCATCGGAGCGCCGGCCCGCACGATGTCGAGGTCGATCCGCTCACCCGGCTTGTGCGCGCGAACCGCCGTCTGCATCTGCTCGACGGTGGCGACCGGCGTGCCGGCGACGGCCCGCACCTCGTCGTCGGCGCGCAGCACCCCGTTGGCGGGGCCGTCGGTGCCGACCGACTGGATGATCAGCCGTGTCGGACGGTTCAGCTGTCGCAGCGCTGCTGCCTGCGCCGTCAGCTCCGAGCCGGACATCTGGGCGGCATTCTGCTCGCGCACCTCGTCGGTGGAGCGCCCCGGCGGGTACTGCGTCTCACGCGGGACCAGGGAGTACTTGCGCGACGCCCATCGCCCCAGGGCGTCGAACAGCGAGAGTCCGTCGATGACCGACACCGTGGTCAGGTTCAAGTGGCCGTCCACGGGGTCGGTGGGGACACCCTTCACCTCGACGACGGGCACGGTGCGCTCCAACGGCTTGCCGTCGGGCGCCTTACCGTCGGAGATGCGCACGTCGCCCAGGGTGTTCACCGTCAACCCCGGGCCGAGCGCCACGTACGGCACCTGCACGTTGTTGCCGAGGAACACGAACAGGCCGAGCAGCAGCACAGACACCGCGAGTGTCAGTATTCGGCGGTAGCCGACGGAAGCGTTCACCTGCGCCAGCGTAATAGGTCGGTACGGTGGAGCCATGAGCGATCTCCCGTTCGGCTTCTCCGGCAACGACCCCGACCGCGACGGTGGCGACGACGGCAAGGACAAGCCCACCGACTCCGGCGGGTCGGCCGGTTCGAACCCCTTCGGCTTCAACATCGACCCGTCGTCCTTCGACCCGTCGCAGTTCGGGGCGCTCGGCGCCGGCTTCGACCCCTCCCAGCTCAACCCCGAGATGATCGGGCAGCTGTTCTCCCAGCTCGGAACTATGTTCAGCGCGATGGGCTCGGGTAGCACCGGGGCAGGCGCGGGCGCGCCGGTGAATTACGAACTGGCCAAGCAGCTCGCCCGCCAGGAGATCGGCGACTTCACGCCGGTCCTCGACAAAGAGACAAGCGCGGTGGCCGACGCGGTGCACCTGGCCCAGATGTGGCTCGATGACGCGAGTGCATTGCCCAGTGGCGTGACAAACTCGGTTGCCTGGACGCCGGTGCAGTGGCTCGAGGAGTCGCTGCCGACGTGGTCCAAGCTCTGCGACCCGCTCGCGCGGCGGCTCTCACAGGCCTGGGCCGACGGGTTGCCCGAAGAAGCCGCGGCATTCGCCGGCCCGATGATGGGGATCATGGGCCAGATGTCAGGCTCGGTGTTCGGCGCCCAGTTGGGCCAGGGCCTGGGCAAGCTGGCCACGGAAGTGCTGACCGGGACCGACATCGGGCTGCCGCTCGCACCGGCCGGAACCGCCGTGCTGCTGCCCGAGGCGATCGCCTCGTTCGCCGACGGTCTCGACCTGCCCGCCCAAGAGATCATCGTCTACCTCGCCGCACGCGAGGCCGCACACGTGCGCCTGTTCACCCACGTCCCGTGGTTGCGCCAGCGGCTGCTGTCCTCCGTCGAGCAGTACGCGGCGGGCATCACCGTCGACCTCGGCGGACTGAGCGAGGCGCTCGGCGAGGGGATCAACCCGGAGGAGCTGATGGCGGATCCGGGTCGAATCGAGGAGTTGCTCGGCTCGGCTGCGTCGTTCGAGCCGACCACCACCGACGAGCAGAAGGCCGCCCTGGACCGGCTGGAGACGCTGCTGGCCCTCATCGAGGGCTGGGTCGAGCACGTGGTGACCCGGGCCCTGGGTGATCGCATCCCGGCCACCGCGGCCCTCACCGAGACGATGCGGCGCCGACGCGCCTCTGGCGGTCCGGCCGAGCAGGCCTTCGCGACGCTCGTGGGCCTGGAGTTGCGCCCCCGCCGCGTGCGCGAGGCGGCCGCGCTGTGGGACGGACTCCTCGAAGCCACCGACGTCACCACCCGCGACCGGGTGTGGGACCACCCGGACCTCCTGCCCGACAGCGGCGACCTCGACGCCCCAGCCGGTTTCATAGCCAGCATCGCAGCCGGGGATGACACGGATCCGCTCGAAGCGCTCCGGCAGGTGATCGCCGACGAGGAGGCCGCCGGCGACACCGACACCGACGAATCCGGGAGTTAGTACTAACAACCAGGTCAAGCCCTGCGTTGGCCTGTGGAAAACCTTCTTCGCTGGCTCACTGAACGGCGCCACGGGTAGCAGACTGTGACCATGGCCAGGACCGCGGTGCTCTCCCCCGTACTCGTGCGGGGTGCCAACCAGCTGCAACTGGGCTGCGATCCCGAGCGCAGCGTTCTCGTCGATCTGCCGCCGGAGGTCAGTGCACGCGAGGTCGCCGATCTGCTCCACCTGCTCGACCAATCCGAGTTCGAGCCGCTGATCGCCGAGCGGTGCGACGAGGTGGGGCTGGGGCGTGCGGACTTCGACGCGATCGTGACGCGGCTGCGGACCGTCGGAGCATCGGACGCCGGGCCGCTGTCGCAGCTGCGGATCCATCTCCACGGCGCCGGACCGTTGCGCGAGGGCCTCGATACCGCGATGACCGCCGCCGGCTATCCCGTCGCCCTCAGCGCCGCCCCGCGCGCCCGCCCCTGGCGGGCGCCGACGCCGAGCCCCACGCTGGTCGTCCTCACCGACTACGCCCACCACGACCCGGTCCTCGTCGACGACCTGATGCGCCGGCGAATCCCGCACCTTTCGGTGCTGCTGCGCGACGGGGTGGGCGTCGTCGGACCACTGGTCCTGCCCGGACGGTCGAGTTGTCTGCGCTGCGCCGACCACCACCGGACCACCCTCGATCCGCAGTGGCCGCTGCTGTGCGCCCAGCTGGTCAACCGGTCCGGGGTCGCCGGGCACGCGGTCACCGGCCTCACCGTCGGAGTGGCCCTGGAGCAAATCGAACAGGTCAGCGCCGGTCTCGCACCGCGCACCGACGGCGGTTCCGCTCCTGTGGCCCAACCCGACCTCGTCGATCGCACAGTCGAGATCCATGCCCGGCCGGTGCGTCTACGGCACAAGGCATGGCCGGCCCATCCGCTCTGCGGATGCGGTGCCCACGGACGTCGTGCGTAGCTCCGGTCCGGGCCCCGATCCAGTCGACTATCCTTGCCGCATGAGTGATATCACACGGGGGTCGGGGCGCCGGAACGCAAAGTTGGCAGCACTTCCCATCGGCGTCGCGGGTCGCGCCGTCGGGGGCTTGGGCAAGCGCATTGCCGGCAAGAGCAAGGATGAAGTCACCCAGGAGTTGATGGAGAAGACGGCCGAGCAGTTGTTCGCCGTCCTCGGCGAGCTCAAGGGCGGCGCGATGAAGGTCGGCCAGGCACTTTCCATCATGGAAGCCGGCATTCCCGAGGAGTTCGGCGAACCCTTCCGCGACGCACTGACCAAGCTGCAGGCCGAGGCGCCGCCGCTGCCGGCCGACAAGGTCCACGCGGTGCTCGACCAGCAGCTGGGCACCAAGTGGCGGGAGCGCTTCCAGGAGTTCGACGACACGCCCGCCGCCGCGGCGAGCATCGGCCAGGTACACCGCGCGGTGTGGTCCGATGGTCGCGACGTCGCGGTCAAGGTCCAGTACCCCGGCGCCGACCACGCGCTGCGGGCCGACCTCAAGACCCTCGGGCGCATGTCCGGCCTCATCCAGAAGCTCTCCCCCGGCACCGACGTCAAGGCAATGGTCGACGAACTGATCGACCGCACCGACGCCGAGCTCGACTACCTGGGCGAGGCCGAGCACCAGCGCGCCTTCGCGAAGGCCTTCGACGGTGATCCCAACTTCCTCGTGCCGAAGGTCGTGGCCAGCGCGCCGAAGGTCGTGGTGTCCGAATGGGTGAACGGCATCCCGCTGTCGCGCCTGATCACCGAGGGCAGCCAGGAGGAGCGCAACGCTGCCGCCGCGCGGATGGCCGAGTTCGAGATTTCATCGCCCTACCGGGTCGGCCTGCTGCACGGCGACCCGCACCCGGGCAACTTCTTCATCGCCGACGACGGCCGGTTCGGCATCCTCGACTTCGGTGCCGTCGGGGTCTACCCCGATGGGTTGCCGCCGGAGACCGGGCCGATCTTCAAGCTGGCACGCGACCGCAGCTACGACGAATTGCGCGATCTGCTGGTGGCCACAGACTTCATCCGACCCAGCCATGCGGCGAAGGTGACTCCCGACGACCTTGAGGCCTACCTCAAGCCATTCGTCGATCCGCTCTACACCGATGAGTTCCACTTCACCCGCCAGTGGTTGCAGCGCGCCGCCGGTAACGCCACCGACCTGCGGGGTGACGTGTACAAAACGTCGCGCAACCTGAACGTCCCGAAGAACTTCGTGATGGTGTTCCGGGTGTTGCTCGGGTGCGTCGGCATCGCCGCGCAGCTGGAGGCCTACGCCCCATACCGGGCGATCATGACCGAATGGGTGCCCGGCATCGACTGACGTCGGCCGGTGGGTCGAGGATCAACAACAGAACGAGCCCGGCAAGCGAAAGCTTGCCGGGCTCGTTCATCCCGCAACCTTGCGAGGGCGGCCACGAGGCCGCTTGCGGGCCACGATCTGGCCGCGGTCGAAGATCTCGCCGCCCCAGACGCCCCACGGTTCGGCCCGTTCGATGGCGGTCTCCAGGCACTCCCGCTGCAACGGGCAGCCCCGGCAGAGCGACTTCGCCATCTCCAGGTCGGCGGGGGCCTCGGCGAACCACAGGTCCGCGTCGGCCTCCCGGCACGGAAGCCCCAGGGAGGCGAGGCCCGGTATGGGCGGGGTATCGGTGAAATCAGTCAGGCAAGTCATCAGAGTCTCCAAGCTGTGTACGGGGATCGAGGAAAAGAAAACGGCCACGGTCTTCGCTGTCGCGATTCACCGTGGCCGGGAGGGCGGTTGGGACTACGTCACCCTTGGATGATCCAGTACGGAGAATCGCCGAGGCGCTCGCCGCGCCACGGTTGCGATCGACTTGTCGCCTTCGATGAAGACGGATTTGGGCAATGAGTGCAGCGCCCACAGTCGCGTCGCAGCTACGGCATGGCCGAAGTGATTGATCGAGCTCACGGGTCCGCACTCCTTCCGTCTCGAATCGCGGACACAGCGGGGATCGTCCCCACTAAGTTGACTTGCCCAGCCTACGACGCCCTCGGCATGGGCACAACCTATTTTCTACCTGCGGTTTTGCCGCTACTGCGCGGAGACCGCAGCCGACGCGACGATGGCGACGACCGCGTCGCCATAGCGTTCCAGCTTCGCCGGACCCACGCCACTGACCCGCTTGAGCTCGTGCAGGCCCGCCGGTCGGCTGGTCGCGATCTCGCGCAAGGTCTTGTCGGCGAACACCGTGAACGCCGGCTTCTTCTCACGATTCGCCTCGGCTGCACGCCATTGCCGCAGGCTGTCGAACAGTTCCGCGTCAGCGGGGGCCAGCGGCATGGTCGCGGCCCGCGCGGCCACGCCCGAGCGTCCCGAAGCGGACCCGCGCGGCACACCGGCGCACGAGTCGCACATCCCCGAGGCCAACGCACGTGAGCCCATCAGGTTCGACGAGCACCGCTCGCAGGTCGGCAGCAGGCCGACGAGGAACCGCGACTTGCGCCGTCCCCGCCGACCGCCCTCGTTGCGGGCCAGCGCCCAGGACAGGCGCAGGTGCTCACGGGCGCGCGTCACACCCACATAGAAGAGGCGGCGCTCCTCCTCGACCGCCTCGGCCGAGGCGTCGATGGCGTGGGAGATCGGTACGGCTCCGTCGGTGAGGCCGACCAGGAACACCGCATCCCACTCCAGCCCCTTGGCCGCGTGCAGCGAGGACAGGGTGACGCCGTTCATCGTCGGCGGGTGTCCCGCCGCGGATCTCGAGGCCAACTCGGCCGCCAGACCCCCCAGACTCAGCTCCGGGTCGTGGGTGCGGAGGTCCTCCGCCAACTCGACGAGTGCGCTCAACGACGCCCACCGTGACTTCGCCTCGGCACCCGACGGCTCGTCGGGGGTCAGGCCCAGCGGGAACAGCAGCACTCGCAGCGCATCGATCAGGTCGTCACTGGCCGTGGCATCGGCGGTCCGCGCGGCCGCGGTGATCTCGCGCAGCGCCTGGCGGATCTCGGTGCGCGCGAAGAACGCGTCGCCGCCTCGGATCTGATACGGGATCTGCGCCTGCGTCAGCGCCTCCTCGTAGACCTGCGACTGGGCGTTGACGCGGTAGAGCACCGCGATCTCCGACGCCGGCACACCCTCGGCGATCAGTTTGCCGATTTCGGCGACAGTGGCCGCCGCCTCGGCCGGCTCATCGGGGTACTCGGCGAAACGCGGCATCGGCCCGGGAGGTCGTTGGCCGACGAGTTCGAGCCGGGTTCCCGCCGCGCGACCACGCGCGGCGCCGATCACCCGGTTGGCGAGGTCGACGACCTCGGGCGTGGAACGGTAGTCCCGCACCAGGCGCACGACCTGCGCTTGCGGGTATTCGCGGGAGAAGTTGAGCAGGAAACCCGCCTGTGCACCGGCGAAGGTGTAAATAGTCTGGTTTGCGTCGCCGACGACGGTGAGGTCGTCGCGGTCGCCGAGCCACGCCTTGAGGAGCCCGTGCTGCACCGGGGTGACGTCCTGGTACTCGTCGACGACGAAACACCGGTAGCGCGAGCGGAACTCCTCGGCGAGTCCTGCATCGTCGGTGAGGATCTGGGTGGTGTAGATCAGCAGGTCGTCGAAGTCGAAGAGGCGGTCGCCGTCATCGGTGACCTTCGCCGCCTCGTAGGCGGCGAACACCTGCGCCACCTGCTCGACCGGAGCTGGTAGGTCGCGCCCCGCATCGACCGCGGCGACGGCGTAGCCACTCGGGCCGATCAGGCTGGCTTTGGCCCATTCGATCTCCGAAGCCAGATCTCGCAGCATTTCCGTCGTCGTCGTCAGCCGGGCCCGACGGGCCGCGCGTCCGACGATCGGGAGTTTGGAGTCGATCAGTTCCCACCGGGTGTCACCGATGGCGCGCGGCCAGAAGTAGCGCAGTTGCCGCAGCGCCGCAGCGTGGAAGGTCTGGGCCTGGACCCCCGAGGATCCGGCTCCCGAAACGCCCAATTCCCGCAGTCGGGAACGCATTTCGCCGGCGGCGCGGGCCGTGAAGGTCACCGCGAGTACCTGGTCGGGGTTCACCTGACCGCGTTCGACGAGGTGGGCGATGCGTCTGGTGATGGTGCGCGTCTTACCCGTCCCGGCCCCGGCGAGCACGCAGACCGGCCCGCGCGGCGCGGTCACCGCGGCGAGCTGCTCCGGGTCGAGATCTGCGAGATGGTCCACCACGCCGACCACTATTCCACCCGCCCCCGACATCGCGCCGGGTTGGTCGGGTGCCGGACGAGCCTTACAGGCCCAGCTTCTTGCGGACGTCCACGATCGACGGGTTTGTCGCGGTGGTGCCGTCGGCGTACTTGATCGTCGGGACGACGTGGTTGCCGTTGTTGACGCTGCCGACGAAGTCGGCGGCCGCCGGATCCTCCTCGATGTTCACCTCGTCCCACGTCACACCGAGGCTCTTCAGCCCGGTCTTGAGGCGGTTGCAGTAACCGCACCAGGTGGTGGTGTACATCGTCAATGCCGGAGCGTCGGTACTCATGATCGGAACAACACCGCGGCCGTCGAACCTGTTCCCCCCCGCCTACTCGGCGGCGGCCCAGGCCTCGACCATCGCCCGGGCGATCGAGACCGAGCCCGGCAGCCGCAACGGGGCCGGCGGGGCGTCGTCGCCGTTGACCGGGTCGGTCCACTCGACGCCTGCCAGCGCCGTGCGCACCTGTTCACGCGTGAACCACTGCGCATCGGCGATCTCGCCGTCGAGGAAGGCCAGCGGCTCGTCGGGGTCGCCCAGGGCGGCGAACCCGATCATCAGCGAGCGCGGGAACGGCCACGGCTGGCTACCCAGATAGCGCGGCTGCGTGACGGTGATGCCCACTTCCTCGCGGACCTCGCGGACCACGCACTGCTCCAACGACTCCCCCGGCTCGACGAACCCGGCCAGCGTCGAATACCACTTGTCCGGCCACATCGCCTGGCGGCCGAGCAGGATCCGGTCGCCGCCGTCGTGCACGACGGTGATGATCGCCGGATCGGTGCGCGGGAATTCCTCGCGCCCACACGACCGGTCACGGCGCACCCATCCGGACTTCTCGACCGTCGTCGGCGCCCCGGTCGTCGGGGAGAACTCCGCGTTGTCGGTCCAGTTGAGCATCCCGAGAGCGGTCACCAGCAGACCGGCGTCGTCGGCACCCAGGTGGTGCCCGGCCATCCGGGCGTCGGCGACCGGCTCGGCGATCACGGGGACGCGGCGCGCCCACAGCATCGCCTCCCCGTCGACGCCGAGCAGGACCGCGTCGTCGGGCGGACCGTCGGCGACCTGCGGGCCCGGCAACCAGCGCAACCCGCCCTCGGCCTCATCGACGCCGAACCGGCCCGACCCGTCGATGAACAGCACCCGGGCCCGATCCCATCCCACCGTTGCGGCACCGTGGTTACCGCGGAGCTCACCCGCCCGGTCGATGGTCGAGCGGGAGAACAGTGGCGGCTGCGGCAGTTCGAACGACGGCGTCTCGAATGACATGGGGTCAGCGGTCTTTGTCTGCTGGTCCGCGGCGCACGTACAGCAACCGGTCGCCCAGCTCGATGGACTCGACCTCCGGCTCGCCGACGCGGTACAGCTCGCCGTCGCGCACGACGCCGAGAACGATGTCGACGGTGTGGGCCGGTGAGCCGCCCACCTCCGTCGGATCGACGATCCGCTCGGCGATTGCATACCCCTCGTCGGGGGTCAGCAGGTCTTCGAAGACCTCGACGACGCTGGGTGTCTGCGTCGCGATCCCCAGTAGCCGACCAGCGGTCTCGGAGGTCACGACCACCGAGTTCGCACCCGACTGTTTCATCACGTGCGTATTCTCCGACTCCCGGATGGACGCGACGATGGTGGCCGTCTTGTTCATTTCGCGCGCCGACAGCGTGGTCAGCACCGCGGTGTCGTCGCGGCTGGTCGCGATGATGATGCTCGCGGCGTGCGCCGCACCGGCCAGGCGCAGCACGTCGGACTTGGTGGCATCGCCGCGCACGGTGACCAGGCCGTTGGCCTCGGCGACGTCGAGCGCGGCCTGAGACGGGTCGACGACGACGATCTCCGACGGTTTCACGCCGTCACCGAGCATCGCGTCGACCGCGGTCTGGCCTTTGGTGCCATAGCCGACGACGACTGTGTGGTTGCGCAAGGTAGACCTCCAGCGTTGGATCCGCAGCGCCTGCCGCGAACGTTCGGTCAACACCTCCAGGGTGGTACCGATCAGGACGATCAGGAAGAGCACGCGCAGCGGGGTGATCACGATGATGTTCACCAGCCGCGCCTCCGGTGAGACCGGGGTGATGTCGCCGTAGCCGGTCGTCGACAGCGTCACCGCCGAGTAGTACACCGAGTCGAGGAAGGACAGCGGGCTGCCCTGGACGTCGCGGTATCCCGACCGGTCGATGAATACGACCACCGATGTGAACATGAGCGCCAGGAGGGCGAACAGGATGCGACGCCCGATCGCCCGGGCCGGGCTCATCTGCGCATCGGGGATGCGCACGATGTTGACCAGGGCGTACTCCGGGCTGGTCGCCAGTGCGCTCCCGCGCCCGCGGCGCAGCCGGTTCTTCATCGGCGCGCTCCGGTCAGCGGGCCGTCGGCGATCGTCCCGTCAGTGATGGTCACTGTGGGAATCTAGCACCGCCCGGGGCCCGACCGCGGGTCAGCAACGCGGCCAGCGCGACAGCGTCGGGCAGGTCGGTGGGCTCCAACGTGACGTCGGGGCGCACGTAGTGGAAGGCGGCGCGCACCTGGTCGGGCCGTGCACCGACGAGCTTCGCCCAGGCGATGCGGTACGCCGCAAGCTGGATGTCGACGGACTCGCGCCGGCTCGGCTCGGGCAGTGCGCCGGTCTTCCAGTCGACGACGATCCACCGCGGCTCATCGTCGACGGCGGGCTCGGTGAACACCGCGTCGATGCGCCCGCGGATCACGGTGGGACCGATCACCGTCTCGAATGGCACCTCGACCTCGATCGGCGTGCGGTTGGCCCAGCGCGACGCGGAGAACCGCGCGATCAGCAGGGCCAGGTCCTCGTCGGGGACCGCCGTCTCGTCGGCCGCGCCGGGCAATTCGTCGATGTCGAGCAGCCGCGTCGCACCGAAGCGACGCTCCACCCACGCGTGGAAAGCCGTACCGCGGCGCGCCAGCGCGTTCGGCTTGAACGGCACCGGTCGGCGCAGCCGCTGGGCAAACGTGCCCGCATCCGCGCGCAGATCGACGAGTTGGCTCACCGACAGGTGTGCCGGCAGTTCGACGTCGACGCCGGCCCGGTTGGCCCGCGCGTGTTCGTCCAGCAGGACGTCGACCTCGGCCCGCCACATCTGCACGTCGTCGTCGACGGAGGCCTGCTCTTGTTCGGCGCCCTCGTCGTCGAACAGTGACGGCTGCGCCCGCGCGGTCAGGCGTTGGGCGACCAGTGCCGCTGCTCGGTCGGCGGGTCCGCGCCGCGGCCCGAGACGGTCGGCGGGCCACTGTGCGCTGATGACGTGGGCGGCCAGCGGATTCGGGGTGCCGTCCTCGGGGACGGGGGCGTCGATGTCGACGACGAGCCCCTCCGAGTCGACGGCCGGGTCGGCGACCGCCTGCGCGACGACGGTCGCGAGCTCGGCGTAGAACTCGGAGACGGCTCGCGGCTTGGATGAACCCATCGACCAGTGGTGCGCGCTGATGAGCAGCGACTCTTTGGCGCGGGTGAGGGCGACGTACAACAGTCGGCGGTCCTCTTCGAGGCGGCGCGCTGCGATCGCCTCCTTGTGCTCCTCGACAGCCACCTCGAGTTCCTTGCGGTCGGTGGCGCCGGATACCTCGAGCCGCGGGAATCCCTCGCCCGCACCGTCGGTGGCGCTCGGGTCGGCGAGATCGCCGCGCAACTGTGCGGGCAGCTCGCGCGCGCTGCCCAACCACGTCCCGTCCGACCGCCCGCTCGGGAAGATGCCGCCGCACACATGTGGAATCGCGACGACGTCCCACTCGAGGCCTTTCGCCGCATGCACGGTGAGGATCTGCACGCGCTGTTCGGCGACCTCGACCCGGCCGGGTTCGAGTCCCTTCTCGATGGTCGCGGCGGTGTCGAGGAAGGCCAGCAAGCCCGGCAGCGTCGCCCCCGGTTTATCTGCGTAGTCGGAGACGTAGGCGGCGAAGGCGTCGAGGTGTTCTCGCCCGGTGGTCGCGCCCCGCATGCGGTGCGCGCGGATCTGCGCCTCGACGCCCACACCTATCGTCTGCTCGACGTCGGCGACCAGCTCCGGCAGGGGCTGGCCGATGCGCCGGCGCAACGCATCGAGTTGAGCGCCGAGCCGCCGGATGCGCCCGTAGCCCTCGGCGCTGTAGCGCGACGCATCACCGGCGTCGACGAGGGCGTCGGCGATCCCGGCGTCGTCGACGAGTTCATCGGGCACCGTCGCCGCCAGCGCCGCGGCCAGCTGCTCGGGGGTGTCCAGCGGCAATTGCGCGGCCCGGTTGCTTGCGGCCAGTTCTCGCGCCCGCCGCCACAGCGCGGCCAGGTCTGCGGCGCCGAGTTGCCAGCGCGGTCCGGTGAGCAGGCGCATCGCGGCGGTACCCGCCATCGGGTCGGCCATGAGCCGTAGCGTCGCGATGACGTCGGCGACCTCCGGCACGTGCAGCAGCCCGCCGATACCGACCACTTCGGCCGGAATGCCCAGCGCCTCCAACTCGACGGCCAGGGGGGCGGAGTCCTCGTTGCGGCGCACCAGGATCGCCGTCGTCGGGGGTGCCTGACCCTCATCGGCCGCGGCGCTGTAGCGCGCCGCTATCTGTTGGGCGATCCATTTCCGCTCGTCGAGCACCGTCTCGGTCATCGCCATCGTCACCGTGCCGAGCGGGGCATCGGGTCGCGGGCGCAGCACTGAGACGGGTACCCCGCGGCGACGCAGCTCGTCCGACGCGGCGTTGGCCAACCGCAATGCGTGGTCGGCATTGCGCCAACTGGTCAGCAGTTCCAACCGCCTGGCCGGGCTGGCGTCGGGTCGGGGGAAGTCGGTGGCGAAGCGCGGCAGGTTGGCCGCCGACGCACCGCGCCAGCCGTAGATCGATTGGATCGGATCGCCGACGGCGGTGACGGCGACGGGTGCTCCCCCACCGAACAGCGCGCGCAACAGGACCCGCTGCGAGTGCCCGGTGTCCTGGTACTCGTCGAGCAGGACGGCACGCACCGTCGCCCGTTCGGCGGCGACGACCTCCGGATGCCCGACGACCAGCCGCGCCGCCAGCGACATCTGCGAGCCGAAGTCGAGGGCGCTCTGCTCACGCATCCGCGCGGACAGTTCGGCGACCAGTGGCAGCAGCGCCCGCCGCTCGTCGATGACGGCCTGATATCCCCGCATCTTGGCTGACGGTTGCTCGTTCTGCCCCTTCCCTTTCGGGAGCGTGTCGATGAGGTCGTAGAACTCCTGGGCTGCACCGGCGATGTCGTCGAGTCCGACAAGGTGCTCGGCGGCGTCGGAGTAGAGCTTGAGCACCGTCTCGGTCACCCCGGTGGGCACCTTGCGGGTCTGCAGGTCGCCCGGATAGTTCGCGACCACCGAGAACGCCAGTTGCCACAGCTCGGTCTCGCTCAGCAGCGTCGACGACGGCTCGACCGGCAGGAGCAGCCCGTAGTCGGCGATCAAGCGACCCGCATAGGCGTGGTAGGTGCTGATCTCGGGGTCGGCGGCGGCCAATCGCGTGCGCAGCGACCCGTCGGGATCCCATTGCGCGAGCACCGGCGCCCCCGCAAGAGTCGCGAGGCGCCGCCGGATCCTCGCGCCCAGCTCGCTGGCGGCCTTGCGGGTGAAGGTCAGGCCCAAGACCTCCTCGGGCCCGACGAAGCGGTTGACGACGAGCCAGACGACGCGCGCGGCCATGGTCTCGGTCTTGCCCGCGCCCGCACCCGCGACGACGAGGACCGGTTCGAGCGGCGCTTCGATGACGGCGACCTGTTCAGGCGTGGGCCGCGGCAGGTCCAGGGCGGCGGCGATGCTGGTGGCGGGGATCAACTCGCGAATCGGTTCAGTCATCGACGGCGCTCCGCCCCGTCAGCTGAGCCGGGCACGAGGTGACCAGCCCGCAGTGCCCGCACCCATCGTTGTGGGTGGCGGTGAACACCGGGCCGATGCTGGCGTGCGCAGCGGAGCGCAGGATCAGCTTCCACTGGTCGATCAGTTCGGGTGTCAGCGGCTGCTGCTGCCGCACCGCCGCGCCGGTGGTGTTGTTGGGGCTGGCGACATACACCAGTTCTCCCCCGCCGGGCTGCACGCCGGCGGGAAAGCCGTCGACTCCACCCAGGTACAGCGCGAGCTGATAGGCCGCCAGCTGCGGGTGAGCCGCAGCGACCTCCTTGCTCGGCACGGTCTTGCCGGTCTTCACGTCGACGACGACGGGCCGGCCGGCGTGATCGGCCTCGAGCCGGTCGATGCGTCCGACGATGCGCACGCCGCCGGCCGCCGACGGCTCGTCGGAGGAACCGGGTCCGGGCCCCAGCTCGGCATCGACGGGGACCTCGGTACCCACGGCGCTCAACTCGTCACGCGAGGCACTCAGCCAGGCGCGGAAGTTGTCGAGCATCTTCTCGGCACGGTCGAGCTCGCGCCTGGAGAACCAGTCGGCCCCGGTGTCGACGCGGTCCCAGATGCCCCGCAACGCGGCGGTCGCCTCGTCGGGGGTGATCTCGCCGGCCAGCGCCTGCACCAGCGTGTGCACGAGCGTGCCGGTGATGGCGGGCGCCTGGTCGCCGTCACGTCCGCCGTTGCCCTCGAGCACCCAGCGCAGCGAACAACGCGTCAACGACTCGATATTCGACGGGGAGAGCCGTCGCGGGCCGTCGGCGGGCACCCACAACGGGTCGTCGGTACTCGCTTCGGCGAGTCCGAACCATTCCCGCGGGTGCGCGCCCGGGATGTCGAGATCGGCCAGCCGCGCAAGCAGGTCTGCGGCCGCCACCGCTCGCGGAGTCGGCTCGTCGCCGTCGACGCCGGCGAGCACCTCGGCGCGCAGTGCCGCGACCAGCGACGGCAGGGCCAGCACGCGGTCGATGCCGGGATCGACGGCCAGGGCCTGCGGCTCGTCGGCGTCGGACTCGACCGTCTGGCGCAGCGCTGCGGCGAGCTCCCCGATGAACCGGGACGGCGCAGCCTCGCCGCTGCCGTCCTCGACGGCACTGACGAGCAGCCGGCGACGCGCCCGCGAGCAGGCGACGAGGAGCAGCCGCCGCTCGTCGGCGAGAGCGACGGCGCCGCGCGCGACGGTGTCGACGGCCTCGGGGTCGATTCCGTCGAGAAGGTCCACGAGAGCGCCGGTGGACAGGATGGAACCGCGAGGGCGCAACGAGGGCCACAGCCCGTCGAGCACACCGGGCACCGCGACCACGTCCCATTCGCGCCCGACGGCAGCATGGGCCGAGCAGATCGTGACGGCCTCGTCGCGCACCGCTTGCGCGCGCGAGTCGCGTGGGACGGCCAAGGCTGCGATGTGCTCGACGAAGGCCGTGACACTGGCGCTGGGCAGGTTGTCGCCGAATGATTCGGCCGCTTCGAACAGCGCGAGCATTGCGTCGAGGTCGCGGTCGGCCTGTTCCCCGCCCGGCCCGCCGCGCAGCGCCGCGGGTGACCACCGGGGCTCGAAGCCCGAGGCCTGCCACGCCTCCCAGAGGACCATCTCGACACCGTTGCGCGCGGCGATGGCCGCGCGTGCGGCACCCACCACGGCGCGAACCCGGCGCAGTGGCCGGGCCTCGGCGTCACCGAGCTCGTCGTCGTAACGCGTGGCTGCGGCGTCGTCGGCGATGGCGGCCGACAGCGCGGCGATCGAATCGACGGAGTCGTCGACGCGCCGCACACCGCGGCGCAACCGGCGCAACGCGGCCGGGTCGGCGCCGCCGATCGGGCCGGTGAGCAGGCTGATCACCGCTTCCGGTTCGAGCTCCCGGCCATCGGCGGCCAGCAGGGCCGATCCGAACGCCGCGACGGCGCGCTGACGGTGCAGCGGCAGATCCGAGGCGGGGGTCACGACGGGGACCCCGGCCGAGCGGAAGGCGCGCCGCAGCGCCGGCAGTGCACGCGGGACCGACCGGACGACCACCGCCATCGACGACCACGGCACGTCGTCGAAGAGGTGGGCACGGCGCAGCAGATCGGCGACAGCGGTCGCCTCCTTGGCCGCCGACGCGTACACCTTCACCGACGCCGAGGCCGGGTCCACACCCTCGTCGGAACCATCGCCGGAGACGGGGCACGGGTACGGATGCGGCCGCGCGCCGGGCAGCCGTACGGCCAATGCGGCGCCCACGGCGTTGATCGGACGGGCGGCGCGAAAATCGCGGTCCAGCACGATGTCACGCGCCGATCCCGCGTCGACGAGATCGTCGGCAAACCGGGGCGAGGCACCGCGGAACCCGAAGACCGACTGGTCGGTGTCGGCGGCGATGATCGTCGAATCGGCACCCGTTCCGATCAGCCGGATCAACCAGGCGGCCTGCGGGTCAAGATGCTGGGCGTCATCGACGAGGACATGGCGGATCCGGGCTCGCTGCCCGGCGAGCAGATCGGGGTCGGTGGCGAACACCGACAGCGCCGAGCCGATCAGCTCGGCGGCGTCGACGGCGGGCGCACTGGCCTGTGGGGAGGCGACGCCGACCGATCCGCGCAACAACATCGTCTGCTCGTACTGGGCGTACATCTGGCCGGCCGCAACCCACTCGGGACGACGGTGGGCCCGACCCAACCGCATGAGCTCCTCCGGCCCGGCACCGCGTTCGGCCGCGCGCATCAGCAGATCGCGCAACGCCTGCGCGAAGCCTTCGGTCAGCAGCGCCGGGCGCAGTGCCTCGGGCCAGCCGGGTGCGCCGTCGGCAACGTCGCCGGCGAGCAGTTCGCGCAGCACCACGTCCTGCTCGGACCCGGTGATCAGGCGCGGCGGAGGGTTGTCGTGGGCCTGGGCCTGCAGGCGCAGCACCGCGAACGCATAAGAGTGGACCGTCCGCACGAGCGGCTCGCGTGCGGCCGTCGCGTGCGAGCCGCCGGCAGCGAGCACCCGCCGGGTGATCTGCTCGCGCAGCGCGGCGCCGGCACGACGACTCGCCGCCAGGACCAGGACCGATTCGGGATCGACGGCAGGATCGGTGAGCCGGGCGACCGCTGCGTCGACGATCACCGAGGTCTTGCCGGTGCCCGGGCCGCCGTGGACGCGATAGGGACGCCACGGCTGTTCCGGATCCGCCAGCACCGGCGTCGCGATCACCCGCGAAACGGCGGGCGGCCACTCCCGCACCGCGTCGGGCAGCGCCGCCGCGCCGACCAGCGTCGTGCGCACGAGAGGGCGCTGAGCCGGGCTGCGGACCATGCCCCTATCGAATCACGCCTGTCGGACACCTTCGCGCGGGATCGCGCGGTGGTCACTACAGTCGGTGCCACCATGAGCGCACTGCACCTCGAGACCTTCGGCCCTGACTCCCCCGACGCCCCACTCGTGCTGGCCCTGCACGGGCTCACCGGGCACGGGCGCCGGTGGGCACCGCTGGCCGCGGACCTGCCCGACCATCGAATCGTCGCACCCGACCTACTGGGCCACGGCTCGTCGTCGTGGGAGCCGCCGTGGTCCTACGACGCCCACCTGGACGCCCTCGGACTCCTCGTCGCCGGTCTGGACCGGCCGCTCACGGTCGTCGCCCACTCGTTCGGCGGCGCACTGGCAATCCGGCTCGCCCAGCGTCTCCCCGAACACTTCACGGCCCTCGTGCTCCTCGACCCAGCGCAGGGACTCGATCCTGCTCGCGCACTCGACGTGGCCACCAACAGCATGGCGAACTGGACCTACCCGTCGCCCGAGGCGGCGTACAGCGCCAAGCGCGCCGAGGGGTGGGCGGCGGTGCCCGATGCGATTCTCGACGACGAGATCGCCGTACACCTGCGGCCGTCGGAGCAGGTAGGGCTCCCGGCCGGACGGTTCGCCTGGCGCGTGAGCCAGCCCGCAGCCGCGGTGGCATGGAGCGAGATGGCGACCCCGGCGCAGTTGCCGCCGCCCGGTTTACCGACCGACATCGTCATCGCCGACCGAGTCGACCCGCCGTTCATCGACGCCGCCTTCCTCGCCGCCTGTGCCAACGAACGCGCCGATTCGGTGCGCATCCACCACGCCGATTGCGAGCACATGGTCCCGTTCCTGGAACCCGGCCTCGTCGCCGATCTGGTCCGCGCGGCGGCCGGCCGAGGATAGTCGAGCCGTGGGCAAGGTCACCGACGACGACGTCGAGCGCGTCCGCGCGTTCGTGGCGGCCGTCCCGCGCGGGAGTGTCACCACCTACGGCGACCTCGCGACCGCGGCCGGGCTGTCAAGCCCACGCATCGTCGGCTGGATCATGCGCACCGATTCCGCCGACCTGCCTTGGCACCGGGTGATCGGCGCGAGTGGCCGGCCCGCCGCGCACAAGGCGCAACTGCAGCTCGACCTGCTCGCCGACGACGGCGTCCCCATCGTCGACGGCCGCGTCCTCCTGCGCGACTGTCGGTGGACGCCAGTGTCGCTGCCCTGAATCAGGCGGCTGCCTCGGTAATCTTTGGGGCGTGACCACCCCAATCGAGCCACCCGAACATGTGTTGCGGACGTTCGGCCTGACGGCTCACCCGCCCATTGCGATGGGCGATCAGTGGGTGGGCGGTTGGCGCGTCGGCGAAGTCGTCCTGTCGATGGTCCCCGATCACGCACGCGCCGCGTGGTCGGCCGCGACGCGCGAGAACCTCTTCGTCGACGGCCTGCGCATCGCCCGGCCGTTCCGCGCCACCGACGGCCGCTACGTCATCTCCGGGTGGCGCGCCGACACCTATATCGCCGGGTCGCCCGAGCCCCGCTTCGACGAGGTGCTGCAGGTGGCCGAACGCCTGCACGCGGCACTCGCCCATCTCGAGCGGCCGCGGTTCCTCACGCAACCGCCCGCCCCGCCCCACACCGACGTCGACGTATTCACCGCCGCCGACCGTGCCGCGTGGGAGGAGCCTCCGATGCGCACCGCGCGCGCGGCCGGAATGCTCGAGCCGGTCACCGACGACGGCATCGCCAGCCTCAACGCGCTCAAGACGCTGGCGGGTCTGCGCCGGCCGACGACCTCACCGTCGCAGATCGTGCACGGCGACCTGTTCGGCACCGTCCTGTTCGCCGGTGCCGCAGCACCCGGCATCACCGACCTCGTCCCCTACTGGCGTCCGGCATCCTGGGCGGCGGCGGTCGTCGCGGTGGATGCGCTGGCATGGGGCGGCGCCGACGATAACCTCCTCGACCGCTGGGCCGATCAGCCCGAGTGGGGGCAGATGCTGCTGCGCGCCACGATGTTCCGCCTGGCCGTCCACGCGCTGCACCCGCGTTCGACGGCGGGCGCGCTGCCCGGCCTGATGCGGGTCGTCGACCTGGTCCGCCTGCGGGTCTAATCGGCTAGTAGACCGGCATGGTCGGATCGACCTGGTGCGCCCAGGCGGTGATCCCGCCCTGCAGGTGCGTCGCGTCGGCGAACCCGGCCTGCTTCAACAGTGCGAGGACCTCTGCCGATCGCACTCCGGTCCGGCAGTACAGGACCACCGGCCGGTCCTGGGGGACCTTCCCGAGGCCATCGCCGGCCTCGAACTCGCCCTTCGGGATGAGTTCGGCGCCGGGCAGGTGGACGATGTCCCACTCGACGGGTTCGCGCACATCGATAAGCGCGAGCGGCGACCCGCCCTGCAGTCGTGCGGACAGTTCAGCCGGTGTGAGCGTCGAACCCGCGGCGGCCGCCTGGGCCTCGTCGGACACGGCGCCGCAGAAGTCGTCGTAGTCGATGAGCGCGGTGACCGGCGCACCGTCGGGGTCCTTGCGGATCCGCACCGTCCGGAACGTCATCTCAAGCGCGTCGTACACCATCAGACGGCCGAGGAGGGTCTCGCCGATGCCGCAGATGAGCTTCACCGCCTCGGTACCCATGATCGAGCCGATCGTCGCGCACAGGATGCCGAGGACACCGCCCTCGGCGCATGAGGGCACCATGCCCGGCGGCGGGGCTTGCGGGTACAGGTCCCGGTAATTGATGCCCTGCCCCTCGGGCGCATCGGCCCAGAAGACCGACACCTGGCCTTCAAAGCGGTAGATCGAGCCCCACACGTAGGGCTTTCCGGCGAGGATGGCCGCATCGTTGACGAGGTAGCGCGTGGCGAAGTTGTCGGCGCCGTCGAGGATGAGGTCGTATTGCGCGAACAACTCGACGGCGTTCTCGTTGCTGAGTGCGAACTCGTGGGTGTGCACAGTGATCAGCGGGTTGATCTCGAGCATCGAGTTGCGCGCCGACTGCGCCTTCGCGATGCCGATGTCGGATTGCCCGTGGATCACCTGTCGCTGCAGATTGGACTCGTCGACGACGTCGAAGTCGACGATGCCGATCGTCCCGACGCCCGCGGCGGCGAGGTACATCAGCGTCGGAGAGCCGAGCCCGCCCGCACCGATGACGAGGACCTTGGCGTTCTTCAAGCGCTTCTGCCCGGCCATCCCGACGTCGGGGATGATCAGGTGGCGGCTGTAGCGGGCGACCTCGTCGCGGGTGAGCTCGGCGGCCGGCTCGACCAGCGGTGGCAGCGTCACGGGAAGGGCCACGGATTCGGGCGGCAGGTCAGCGCGGGGTTGGCGTTCATATCGGGATCGAGGGCCATGATGTCGCGGTTACTCGTCCCGAAGGACTGCTGCATCATGATCGGCGCCAGCGCCCCTTCGTGCTTGCACGGTTCGTGGGCCTCGTAGCCGATGCCGTGCCCGACCTCGTGATTGATCAGATACTGGCGATAGCTGTGCGTGTCGCCGGCGAAGGAGATCGCGCCCCGTATCCACCGGGCCTCATTGATGAGCACCTGCCGCGTCGGCGGGTAGAAGCACGACGTCTGCAGTTTGATCTGGTATCCGCACAGTTCGCGAGTGGTGTTGGTCGAGGTCAACGAGATCCGCAAGTCTGGGTTCTCACCGGCCTTCACGCGCTTGAACGACACCTTGCCGCCACCGTGCCAACTCTTCTTGTTGGCCAGCGTTGCGTCGACCATCGACGCGAAGGCCTTGTCACCGGAGAAGTCGACGGGGTTGAGCCCGTTCTCCACCTCGACGGTGTAGGTGTAGAGCTGCTTGCCGGTCCCGTACCGCGTCGACACCCTCGTCGGGACGACGTGGAACGACTTGCGCCCGTCGCGGGTGAAGGCGCCGCCGGGGGGCAGCGCGCCGACCGGCAACGACGCCTCGGGGATGTTTGCTGTGGGGGCGCCGATCGGAGCGGACTCCTTCCCGACCGCGGTGTTGCGACCGCCGTCGGGTGAAGCGTTGTCGGAGGCCCCGTCGGCCTCGCCGCCCCGCACCGTCATCACGATCAGCACGACGGTGAGCACTGCCAGTACCGGGATGGCATAGGCGCGCCACCCGTAGGTTTTCACGAAATCGACGATTGCCCCGCGCCCGACGGCGTCCGGCTCTGCTCCCGTCGGCGGATCCCAGTCCGCGCTCAACGGTTGGCCCGGCCGCGCACGAGGAACCGAATAACCGCCCGACGGCGGTTCGCCAGCGTGCCCGCGCTCACCCGGGGTGGGGGCGCCGGAGCGGCCGTGGTCGGATCGGTTCACGCGTTAACTTTCTCACAGGCCCCACGAGATTCCATGTAAGGCCCCTGTAAAACGCCCAGGCTACCGAAAAGCTTCCCGCGTCCTCCGGAGTAGGCTTCAGGCATGACTTCTGGTCAGACTTCCGCGGGACGCAACGGCGTCCGACTGCCCCGGAGCGCGCGCCGCTTGCAGCTCCTCGACGCCGCCAGCGAGATCTTCGTAGAGCGTGGCTACCACTCGGCTGGGATGGACGAAATCGCCATCCACGCAGGTGTTTCCAAGCCGGTCCTCTACCAGCACTTCCCCTCGAAGCTGGATCTCTACACCGCCGTCGTCGACTCCCACGCCGAGAAACTGGTGACCGCCATCAATGGGGCGCTGCGCGCGAGCACCGACAACCGGCAGCGCGTCCGGGCGGCCGTCGAGGCCTTCTTCGACTTCGTCGACCTGGACAACTCCGGCTACCGGCTGATCTTCACCTCAGATGCCAAGGATCCCGCCGTCATCAAACGTGTCGAGGGCGCGATCGAGGCGTGCGTCGACGCCATCTACGAGCTCGTCATGCACGACTCCGGCTATGACCCCTACCGCTCGCGGATGCTGGCGGCCGGCCTCGTCGGTGCGAGCCAGGTCAACGCCCGCTACTGGATCGACGCCCACCGGCCGGTGCCCAAGGATGTCGCGGTCGAGACGACCGTCGCACTGCTGTGGGGCGGCCTGTCGCACGTGCCGAATCAGTACTCCGAGAAAACCCCGTAACTGTGCACGCCTCCGGGCACCTGGCCAGGAAGGGCACCGCTTTCCTCACGTACTACCTGCTCGCTCTCGCCCTCTCGCAGCCGGCACCCCCGACGTGACGCGGGCTGCCCCGTCTACTTGGAACCGAAGCCGACGCGGCGCACCTCGGCGCTGCCGACCTCGGCGTAGGCGATCTTCGACGACGGGATGAGGAACCGCGACCCGCGATCGTCGACCAGCGTCAGCAGATCGGTCTTGCCGCTCAACGCCGACGCCACCGATTCGAACGTCTTCTCGCTGTCATCGGCCACCTGCACGGACAGTTCACGGGGGCTGTCGACGATGCCGATCTTGACTTCCACGCTCATAGGCTAGAGCCTAGCCCAGACTCGGCAGCACACGGCGAGCAGCAGCGGTGGTTTCGCCGACAGCGGAAGCCCGGGACTATCCCAGGCCCAGGTCCGACATGCGCTGGGCGTGGAGTTCGGTGACGGTGTCGAAGAAGCGCGAGACGGCGGCGAGGTCGGTGGTGCTCGAGAAGAGCAGGTCGGTCACGTCCTCCTCGGCCGCGAGCACCCACTGCGCGTGCGTGATCGCCTCACCCAAGAGCCGTCGGCCCCACAGCGTCAGCGGCCAGCGCAGCGCGGGATCCGCGGTGACCCGCGAGCGCACCCAATCCCGCGCGAACTGCGAGTTGCCGGTCTCCGACATCACCGTCGACACGACATCGCGCGCGTCCGCCGGCAGCGCCCCGGCCAGTTCACGATAGAAGTCGGCCGCCAAGCCGTCGCCGACGTAGGCCTTCACCATGGCCTCGTCCCAGGTCTTCGGGTTGGTGGTGCCGTGGTAGCGGTCGAACACGTCGACGTAGCGCAGCACTGCCGCGACGGGGTCGATGTCACGCTTGACCAACTCTGCCGCCAGCTCGTCGAAATGGTTCATCTCCGAGGCCGCCAGACGTCCCATCGCGATACGCGAATCGACGTCGGGCGCCATTCCCAGCTCGGTGATCAACCGGCTGTGCGCGGCATACTCGCCGGCGATCAGAACGGAGTAGAGCTTGGCGATGCCCGGGCTTTCGTCCATGACACCTGATGGTAGGCGGGTCTGGTACGGCCGACCAAGTACACTGGCGGGCGGCACCGCGCCGGACAGCCGGACCGCGGCGCCGACTATTGTGCGCGCATCGCTCCACCCGCGCCCCCATTCGGGGAGCCGCCGGGTCAGCGGAGCAGGCCAGGCCACCGGTGCGCGCGAGGCATTCCGAGAGGCTTTGGACAACCACATATGAGTACTACAGGCGCGAGCACCGACGAGTCGGTGCAAACCACCATCATCGACGAGGAGCACACCGCTCCCACCTTCGCCGAGCTCGGCGTGCACGACGACATCGTCGCGGCACTGACCGCCGACGGCAAGACCCACACCTTCGCCATCCAGGAGCTGACGCTTCCGCTGGCCCTGGCCGGCGACGACCTGATCGGCCAGGCCCGCACCGGCATGGGCAAGACGTTCGGTTTCGGCGTCCCGCTGCTGCACCGCCTTCTCACGGCACCGACCTCGGGCATCCGCCCGCTCGACAACACTCCGCGCGCGCTGGTGATCGTGCCGACCCGCGAGCTGTGCCTGCAGGTCACCGGCGACCTCGAGGTCGCGGGCAAGGGCGTCAATGTGACGCTGGCCGACGGCACCGTCCGCCCGCTGAACGTGACCGCGATCTACGGCGGCCGTCCCTATGAATCGCAGATCGCCGAGCTGCAGGCCGGAGTCGACGTCGTCGTCGGCACCCCCGGTCGCCTGCTCGACCTGGCTCAGCAGGGCCACCTGGTCCTCGGCAAGGTCGAGGTCCTCGTCCTCGACGAGGCCGACGAGATGCTCGATCTGGGCTTCCTCCCCGATATCGAGCGCATCCTCGCCGCGGTTCCCACCGCGCGCCAGACGATGCTGTTCTCGGCGACGATGCCCGGCCCGATCGTCACCCTGGCCCGCACCTTCCTCGACCGTCCGACGCACATCCGCGCCGAGCACGCCAACGATTCGGCGGTGCATGAGCGCACCACCCAGTACGTCTACCGGGCGCATGCCCTGGACAAGGCCGAGCTGGTGGCGCGCGTGCTGCAGGCCGACGGCCGCGGCGCGACGATGATCTTCACCCGCACCAAGCGCACCGCCCAGAAGGTCGCCGACGACCTGGCCGAGCGCGGCTTCGCCGTCGGCGCCGTCCATGGCGACCTGGGCCAGGGTGCCCGCGAGAAGGCGCTGGGGCAGTTCCGCGAGGGCAAGGTCGACGTCCTGGTCGCCACCGACGTCGCCGCGCGCGGCATCGACATCGACGACGTCACCCACGTCATCAACTACCAGTGCCCCGAGGACGACAAGACCTATGTGCACCGCATCGGCCGCACCGGCCGCGCCGGTCGCACCGGTACCGCGATCACCCTCGTCGACTGGGACGAGCTGCACCGGTGGGAGCTGATCAACAACGCCCTCGGACTGGGCGTGCCGGACCCGGTCGAGACGTACTCCAGCTCCGAGCACCTGCGCGAGGAACTGGGCATCCCCGAATCCGCAACCGGGCGCATCGGAGCCCCGAAGACCGCGTCGGGCACCCGCGCCGGGCGCGATGCCCGAGACAAGCAGACCCGCATCGACCGCCCCGCGCGCGAGAAGTCGCAGCGCTCCCGTCAGCGCACCCGCGGCGGTAAGACGAGTGACGCCACGACCGGCGAGGAGGCGTCGACGGCGCGCAGCGGCAGCGAGTCGACCACCGGTGCGCCGACCACCGGAGAGGGAGCCGGCGAGGGCGCGCCGAAGCGCCGGCGCCGTCGCGGCGGCCGTGGCGGTCGCGGCAAGGGCTCGGGCAGCGCTGCAGCGAACGCGGCGGCGGCACCGGCCGCCGACTGAGCACCACCCGGATGCAACCGCTGCGACGGCGTCCCGTCGACTTCGCCGTGTCAGCGGCGATCGTCGTCGTGGTCGTCATCGCCGCGGTCCTCACCTGGCACTCGAGTTCGGCGCGGCGCACCACGCTGACCCCGGCGACCGTGACCCCGAAGGCGCTGGCCTACCCCGCCGACGTCCCGGCACGGTTACTGCACCGGTGGAGCGCCAAGTCTGTAGCCACCCGATCCCCGCAGGTCACCGACACCGTCGTACTGACCGCCCACGAGGGCGCCGTGGCCGCCCACGACCCGCGCTCGGGAGCGGTGCTCTGGCAGTACCGGCGGGCACTGCCGATCTGCGCGCTGCTCGCCGCCTGGTACCCGACCACCCCGAGTGCGCTGGTGGCCTACCGCAACTCGCGCGGTTGCGGCGAGATCACCGCGATCGACGCGAACCGAGGCGTGCGCCGGGGCACCCGCAGTTCGGACGCCGACGCCACCCTCGACCTGCAATCGGACGGCGGATACGTCCTGGGCATCGGTCCGGCTCGCCTGGAGACCTGGGGTTCCAACCTCGTGCGCGGAGTCGAGTACGGCCGGATCGACGCGCGCGTGAAGCCCGACATGGGCCGCCGCGACGGCCGCGGCTGCCGGTTGAAATCAGGCATGACCGCGGGTGATCGAGTAGCCCTCGTCGAGCACTGCGACGGCGACCCGGGTTTCCGCCTCACCGTGATCGGCGCCCTGCTCGACAAGGAGGAGAAGATCCCGTCGTACGGCTCGACGGTGATCACCAGCGGCACCGCCTTCGCCGCCCCCGTCGTCATCGCCATGTCGGATACGAACATCGCGGTCTACGACGGCGGCGCCAACTCCCCCGAACCGATTCCGCCGGCGGTCCGCGTATTCAACTCCGACGGGGCCGAAACCGGCCGTTACCGCGTCCCCGGGGACGCGGCACTGCCCGCCGACTCGGTACCGGTGGCCGCCGACGGCCTGGCGTCGGTGTGGACCGGACACGACACCGTCGTCCTCGACGGCTTGTCGATGCGGCCGGTGTTCACGGCCACGGGCACGCGCGGGCCCGGTGTGGCCATCGGCGCACGGATGCTGATCCCCGACGACGCGGGCTATCGCGTCGTCGACGCCGCCACGGGTCAACTCACCGGTCACCTGGCGGTGGCGCGGGAAACGCACGACGCCGCGGCGATAGTGCCCGCCGCGATCGGGGATGCGGTGGTGGAGCAGCGCGGCGACACCCTCGCCGTCTATGGCCCCTGACCTTTGCCGATCTGGCTACAGGTCCAGTGCGAAAGTCTCCAGCGGCGCGCCGGTGGACCAGTGCTTCCACAGGTTCTCGGCGAGTTCCCGGTAGGCGATCGCGCCCTTGTTCTTGCGGCCGCGCAACACCGACACGCCCGATGCCGACGCCTCCGCGAATCGCACCGTCCGCGGGATCGGCGGGTTGATCACCGAGAGGTCGTAGCGGTCGGCGACGTCGGCGAGCACGTCGCGGCTGTGGGTGGTGCGCGCGTCGTAGATCGTGGCGATTACACCCAGCAGGTCCAGGTTCGGGTTGGTGATCTGCTGCACCTCGGTCACCGTGCGCAACAGTTGCCCGACGCCTCGGTGGGCGAGCGTCTCGCACTGCAGAGGCACCATCACCGAATCGGCCGCGGTCAGTCCGTTGAGGGTGAGCACGCCCAGCGACGGCGGGCAGTCGACGAGGATGACGTCGAAGTCCTCGCCGACCTCGGCCAATGCCCGCTTCAGCGCGTATTCACGCCCCGGGCGCATCAGCAGCAGCGCCTCGGCGCCGGCCAGGTCGATGGTGGCGGGCAGCAGCGTCACCCCGTCGTCGGTGGTCAGCAGGGCGTCGGCGATCTCCTCCTCGCCCAGGAGCACGTCGTGGACCGACACCTGCAACTGGTCAGGATCGTGGCCCAGCGAGAACGTGAGGCAGCCCTGCGGATCGAGGTCGACGACGAGCACCGACACGTCCAGGTCGGCCAGGGCGGCCCCGAGGGAGACGGTCGTGGTGGTCTTGGCAACGCCACCCTTCTGGTTGGCGATCGCGACGATGGTGGTCATGCGCTTACCTTACGGTCCTTTGTGTGGGCCGTCTCGACCAGTCAGTGCTGAGACATTCAACGCAGTGCGGGGACATTCGACGCAGTGCGAGGACACTCAACGCAGTGCGAGCCAGAATGCCAGGCCGAGGCCGCCGATGCCGATGGCGATCCGCAACGGGGTGGCCGGGAGGCGCGCGACGATGGGCGGACCCGCCCAGCCGCCGAGCAGGCAGCCGACCCCCATTGCCACCGCCGCGGGCCAATGGACGTGGGAGAAGAGGATGAAGGCCACGGCTGCTACGGCATTCGCGATTCCCAGCAGCGCTGACTTCAGCAAGGTTGCCCGCCACAGCTGCAGATTCGACAGCACCATGGCCAGCGCCACGAACATGACACCCGCACCGGCGCCGAAGTAGCCACCGTAGACCGACACCGCAAACACCCCGAGTATCCACCACGCCGGGTGCGCGTCACTGCCGGCCATCCGCTCCCGCAACCTCGGTTGCAGGAGCAGCGCGATCGAGGCCACCGCCACCAGGTACGGGACGACGAAGACGAACACCTTGTCCGGGGCGACCAGCAGGATGCCCGCGCCGACTGCACCGCCGACCAGCGCGACCACCCCGGACCGGGCCAGCAACTTGCCGCCGTCGCCGTCGAGCAGTTCGCGACCGGACTTGGCGAAGCTCCCGATCCCCACCGCGACGAGCGCCACCGTGTTGGTCACATTGGCGGTGATCGGCGGCAGGCCGACGACGAGCAGCGCCGGATAGCTCAGGATCGATGCGAGGCCGGTGACGTAGCCGACGACGCCGGCGGCGAAACCGGCGGCGACGAGCAGAGCCAGGTCGGCGAGTGTCACCGCTCCTCGGACGACCCGGCGTCGGGCGGGGGATCGCCCGCGGCCCACTCCAGCGCGTCGCGGGAGAACAGTGCGACCAAAGTGCCCACGGCCCAAAACCCCAGCGGCACACCGAGGAACGGCTGATGGCTGTCGGTCAACAGCGCGTACGCGACGGGCAGTAGCAGAAGCTGGGCGACGACGCCGATGCCGCGCCCCCATCGCTTACCGCGCAGCAGGCCGATGCCCCCGAGGAGCACGCCCAGGCCGATCAGCGAGCACCACAGAGCCAACCCGTAGCCGCTGGCGAAATCCTCGTGGTGGCCGCCCAGCGCGCGGATGACCAGGATCGCGGCGGCGACGAGGCCGACAACCCCTTGGAGCGCGACGGAGACTCCGGCCCACCGGATCGGACGCGGAACGCTAACCGATTGCATGGCTCAAGGGTATTGCCCGCACTGCCGCACGGTGCGCGTGGCTCGCACGTAGGGTGGTGTTCCGTGCGCGCCTTGCTCATCGTGAACCCCTACGCCACCGCGACCACCCCCGCGGGCCGCGACACCCTGGCGCACACGCTCGGCTCCCGGATGGACCTCACCGTCGAGCAGACCACCCATCGTGGCCACGCCGAGGAGTTGGCGCGGCGGGCGCTGCTCGACGGCGGCTACGACGCCATCGTCGTGCACGGCGGCGACGGATCGGTCAACGAGGTCGTCAACGGCCTCCTCGGCAGTCCGTCCGCTCCCCGTCCCGCCGCGCAGCCGCGTCTGGGCATCATTCCCGGCGGCAGCGCCAATGTGTTCGCCCGCGCCCTGGGCATCGACGCCGATCCCCTGTTGGCGACCGCTCAGCTGATCGAGCTGTTGGAGTCGGACGCGAATCGTACGGTGAACCTCGGGATCGCCGACCGCCGCTGGTTCTTGTTCAACTGCGGCATGGGCGTCGACGCCCGGGTGGTGGCCGCGATGGAGGAGAAGCGCAACAAGGGCAAGACCGCGACGCCGGGCCGCTACCTGTTCACGACGGTGATGACGTTCCTGCGCCACCGCGCCGACCAGCAGCGATTCACCGTCACCGTCACCGACCGCGACGGGTCGTCGCACACGCTGCCCGACACCAGTTTCGCGTTCGTGCTCAACACGACGCCGTGGACCTACCTGGGCGGCCAGGTCATCGAAACCAACCCTGGAACCTCCCTTTCGGGCGGGCTCGGCGTCTTCGCCTCGTCGACGATGGGCGTCGCGCGTAACCTCCCATTGGCCACGAGATTGCTCGTCGGCGCCGACCCGCACGCGGGCCATGTGTTTCGCGACGACGACGTGTTGGCGGTGGCATTGGCCTCCCCAGTGCCGCTGCCGGTGCAGATCGACGGCGACTATGTTGGCGAGCGCACGGCGCTGACCTGCGAATACCGTGACAATGCGCTCGCCGTCGTCGCCCCACACGAGTAACCCGCCGGCCACCGCTAGCACACGAACACCCACCCCGCGCGCACAGTGATGTTGCACACGTGTTAACGAAACCCTATTGACTTCGCTGTGATTCGTGAAAGTATTCACAAGGACCCACGAGCGGGAGTTACTCTTCAGTAGCCCGCCCGGGACAACAGCCAGAGAAACACAGCCGACGCCCGACGAGGCATTGACGGGCGCGCACAGCTGCGCGCAAAAGGAGATTTGAGAAATGGATTGGCGCCACAAGGCTATTTGTCGTGACGAGGACCCGGAGCTGTTCTTCCCGGTGGGGACCAGCGGACCGGCCATCGCTCAGATCGCCGACGCGAAGCTTGTCTGCAACCGCTGCCCGGTGACCGCCGAGTGCCTGACCTGGGCC
>CAZVVS010000003.1:0-37082 GCA_964630585.1 uncultured Gordonia sp. | reverse complement strand
GGCGCCGATCTCGTCGGGGCCCACCAGGAGCACGTCGCGTCCTGACTCGTCGTGCGCGGCAGCCAGCCCGACTGCCGCCGCCAGGGTGGTGGCACCGGCCCCGCCATGACCACCGAGGACCGCGAGTACCTGCCCGCCGTCGCGGAGCGGCGCGCGCAGTCCGGTCAGCGCCGCGACGAGCCGATCCTCGTCGTCGGGCAGTGCCAGAACGTCGCGCACCCCGAGGGCGAAGGCGTCGCGCCACAGATCCGACGGCTCATCGGGCCCGCAGACCAGGAACACCGCATGACGACGCACCAACCCCACGTCGAATTCGACGCCGCCCACCGCCCCGACATCGACGACGACGGCCGTGGCGCGCTGCCACGCCACGACGTCGCCGACCCGGTCACCCACCACCGTGCGATACCCGGCCGCCACCGCACACCGTCCGACGTCGTCGACGAGATCGGGCCCCACCAACACCAGCAGTTCATCCATGGCCCTGAGTCTGGGGCACCGATCCGACCGGACCGCCACGAAACCAGGCCCGGAGCGCCGCAGCCTGTGGAAAACGTGGAACTGTGGAAAACCCCCCGGGTGCGCCCCCTTGGCTAGTCTTCTCCCATGGGGAATCGGTGGGGACTATGCAGGCGCGACGACGAGCTGAACACGCTGATCAACGCCTTGCATTCGCAGAGGCCGGGGGTCCTGCATGAGCGCACCGGCCGAGTTGACCCGACGCGAATGGGAGATCGTCGGGCTCATCGCCCGTGGGTTGACGAATCGCCAGATCGCCGACCGACTGGGACTATCGACGCGGACCGTCGAAGGGCACATCTATCGTGCGATGGGCAAGACCAATTGCGGCGACCGGACCGAGCTGCGCCGCTATGCCCCCGACCCCCGCCGGGGTTCGCCGTAAGGCCCCCGCGACCCTCCGTACCCGTCAGCGACAGCGTCGCACCGAACGGCACCCGCGGCGTTCAGATACGTCTCGAAGTGTTTCAGTGCGTCGCGGTAGAACCGGACGCCGCCGATCATGTGCTCGGCGAACCGGTACACGCGCAGGTCGACATGGCCGCCACGGGCACGCCACTCCTTGGCGAGGGTGACGGTCTGCGGCACCGGGATCACCTGGTCCATGGTGGCGACAGCCAGCAGGACGGGAACGGCGGGTGCCTGGGCACCCAGCCGGTTCTCATCGATCCGCGCGCGCACCGCTGGGTCATCGAACGGCGACGGGTCGGCGACGGCACGTTGGCCCATCCACGCGGTGGTGAACAGGCCCAACACGACGGCGGCAACGATGTGGGTGTGCCGGAACAACCGGACCAGCACCGCGCTGCGGCGGGTGAGGAAACGGCCTATCTGGACGTCGGGATACGCACTGTCGAGGCCGATCAGCACGTACAGCGGCATGAACGCCGCAATGCCGCGCCTATTCGCCTCGTACACCTCCACAAGGTCCGCCGGCACCCCGCCCGCGGCCCCGGCCACGACGGGCATCTGCGGCGCATACGCGGGCTGCAACTCCAACGCCCAAGCCGCGGCACAGCCGCCCTCCGAATAGCCCTCGATCGCCACCGGCAGTCCGTCGAGCCCGCCGCCGGTCAGCTGCGTCGCGGCGGTGATGCAGTCGAGTACGGCGGGCCCCAACGACCGCCCGACGACCGACGGGTGCACGGTGCCGGAGTCGTCGCCCAGCCCCGGATAGTTCGGGATCGCCACCGCGAATCCCCGGCGAAGGGCCAGCTCGAACACAAGAGCCTCGTTCTCCAGGCCCCACCGCAGCAGGGTCGAGGCGACGGCGACACGCGGGGCCAGGCCCTGGTTGCCGACCGCATGTCCGACGAGGAGCCGAGCCGGACACCGCGTGGGCACCAGGACGGTCCCGGTGGTCTCGATGAGCTCACCGAGGGCCGTCGTCGTCGTGTACCGGATGTGCCAGGCCTGCCCGCTGAGCCGGACGCCCGGGATCAGGAGGGTGGAGGCAGGTTCGTGGGAGACGAGGCGCCCGGAGCCCTCCGCAGCGCGCGTGGACGTCATGCCGGAGATAGTAACCAGTACCGGCGGTACTGGAAACCTCTTCGTCGGAGAAAACCCCTGTGGTCGTGTCGCCACCTCCCTAGCGTTGACTTGGTCCCCAGCACCACTCCCCAGCATCACCCAGCACAGGAGGGCACCCCACCCATGGTCACCCCGGTACGAGCAGCAGTACTGCGCGGCGTCGACGAGCCGTTCACATTCGAGGATCTGACTCTCGACGACATCAGGCCCGACGAGGTTCTCGTCAAGATCACCGCCGTCGGCCTGTGCCACACCGACCTTGCCGTGCAGCACGGCGACATCCCCGCGGGCCTCCCGCTCGTCGTGGGCCACGAGGGCGCGGGAGTGATCGAGCAGGTCGGCAGCGGTGTCACCGGGTTCGCCGTCGGCGACGCCGTCGCGCTGTCCTTCGCCGCCTGCGGCTCGTGTCGCAACTGCCTGGCCGGGCGCGAGGCCTATTGCGTCAACTTCCTGATGCTCAACGTCGCCGGCATCCGCGAGGACGGCACCAAGACGTTGACGGCCGCCGACGGCGGCCCGGTCTCCGGCAGTTTCTTCGGCCAGTCGTCCTTCGCCACCCACGCGATCGCGGCGGCGAAGAACGTGGTGAAACTGCCCGCGGCCACGCCGCTGGAGATCGCCGGTCCGCTCGGCTGCGGGATCCAGACCGGCGCCGGCACCGTGATGCAGTCGCTGGGCGTGCCGGCCGGTGGCACGATCGCCATCACCGGGACCGGGGCAGTCGGCCTCGCCGCGGTCATGGGCGCCGTCGTCGCCGGTGCGACGACGATCATCGCCGTCGACATCCTCGATTCGCGCCTGGAATTCGCGGCCAAGCTGGGCGCCACCCACACGATCAATTCCGCCGACGAGGATCCGGTCGCCCGGATCAGGGAGATCTCCGGCGGCGGCGTCGACTACGCCCTCGACACCACCGCCATCCCGCAGGTCGTCACGTCCCTGTTCCGGTCGGCGACCTTCGGCGCCAAGATCGCGCTCGTCGGCGTGCCGCGGCCGGGTTCGGTGATCGACCTCGGCCTCATCTCGGGCTCGGGTGTCACGGTGCTCGCCGCGATCGAGGGCGACGCCGTGCCGCAGACCTTCATCCCCCAGCTGGTGCGCCTGTACCAGGCGGGCCGCTTCCCGTTCGACGAGCTGATCACCACCTACCCGTTCGACCAGCTCGAGCAGGCCATCGCCGACACCGAGTCGGGTAAGACGGTCAAAGCCGTCCTCGTGATGCCCGCAGCGACCTGAACCTCAGACCGAGCAGGTGCCTACCCCGCGAACGGCGGCACGAACATGCACGGCACCGAGATCCGCCGCTGCGGGTCCAGCGCATTGAGCACAATGTAGGCGGCCCGGCGTGACCCGGCAATCGCCAGGTGGTCGCTGTAGTCGCTCGCGCAGGTGTCCTGCACGACGATGTTGTGCACGTTCTCGCCGGGGCGCTGTGCTGGCAGCTGCCCGCTGATGTAGGGGATGACGAACTCGTCGTAGCGGGTCGAGATGTTGGTGTAGTTGATGCCCTTCACGTAGGGCGACCCACCGCTCCACACCTTGTCCAGGAAGGCCGATCCGGGCATCATCTGGCCGCATGCCGCACAGATCGGCACCCATTTGTCCTGGGCCCCGAGCCGGCCGATGAACCGCGACACCGGCTCCATCAACGCTCCGCCTGAACCCCGCCACAGCGGCGCCAGTGAGACGTAGTTCGTCACCTTCGTCGCACCGCCGAGGTGCTTGAGGTAGTACGACGGCATCAGCGTTCCCTGCGAATGCCCAACAAGGTCAACGGTTTTCGCGCCGGTCGCCGCGAGGACGCCGTCGATGAACACCTTCAGCTGCTGTGCCGACTGCTCCTGCGCACCCATCCCGCCCAAGGCGGTGAGCGGCCATGGTAGCGGCAGCGCGCCATATGTCAGCGCGTAGACGCAGTAGCCCTCGTTGGCGAGGAATCCCCCATACGCGCCCCAGTTCGTCTGTTGCCCGCCGCCGGTGCCGTGCACGAGCACGACCGGGCGCGGGTGGGCCGCCGACGGCTTGCACCGCGGGTTGTTGGTCCCCGGCAGGGAGCCGCCCGGGTTGCTCAGCTCGTACGGGATACCGGAAAAGAAGTTGAAATCCTCGGGGTAGCGCGGCGCTGCCCCGGCCAGCGGCGCGGCTGCGAGTGCGACGGTGAGCCCGCCTGCGACGGCGAGAAGCGCGGCGCGCACACTCCGCCGTGCACCCGTGGATCGTCGACCGAATCCACGCCCCCGACCATGTCCAGCCATCACTGCCGCCTCCCCCGTGCCGTTGTGTTGCCGAGAATCTACCGCCGCACCGTGACCGTCAGGCCAGAAGCGCACAGATCAACAAGCAAGTCGATGGAACCGAACGGACGCGGGATGCGTCTAAGTAATCGTGAGGGGGAGAGATATCACTGCGAAGAGCGCTCGTGGAGCTGCAAGTGGACCACAGTCCAACACCTGCCGGAGAAAGAGGACGACCCCGGCCAATGGGGGGAGAAGGCCGGGGTCGTCGCGTTTCAGCCCCGGGGGGTCGGGCTGAAATAACCCGGTTTATTCAACCGGGTGACTGTCACTCTACGCGCGTGGTGTGCAAATGTGCAATAGCAAGTTGCACGGGAAAGTATCTCGACTTACTGACCACCGACATTTCTCGTGCCCGGCCCCCGGAACGTCGTCGTAGTCGTACGCTCGAAGACGTGTCATCCGCCGGCGCGCCCGCCACCAGCAAGCCCAATACCCGCAACAGCATCGCCGCCTTCTTCGACTTGGACAAGACCGTGATCGCCCGCTCCAGCGCCCTCGCGTTCACCAAACCGTTCTACTCCGGCGGCCTCATCAACCGCCGATCAGTTATCAAGTCGGCCTACGCGCAACTGCTCTTCACGCTCTCCGGAGCCGACGAGGACCAGGTTGAACGGCTGCGGGCCCATGTCACCGACATGTGCCAGGGTTGGCCGGTCGACCAGATCAGCTCCATCGTCGACGAAACGCTGCACGACATCGTCGAGCCGCTGGTCTTCGCCGAAGCGACCGAGCTCATCGCGAACCACCAGGCGCGCGGGCACGACGTCGTCCTCATCTCCGCGTCGGGGTTGGAGATGGTCGAGCCGATCGGCGCCATGCTGGGCGTCGACGCGGTGCGGGCCAGCCGCATGGCCGTGGTCGACGGCAAGTACTGCGGCGAGCTCGAGTTCTACTGTTACGGCGAGGCCAAGGCCGATGCGATCCGGGAACTCGCACAGACCAAGGGCTACGACTTGAACGAGTGCTACGCGTATTCCGACTCGATCACCGATTTGCCGATGCTGGCCGCCGTCGGACATCCGACGGCAGTCAATCCCGACCGTGCGCTGCGCCGCGAGGCTATGTCCGCCGGCTGGCCGATCCTCTCGTTCGACCGGCCCGTCGGCCTCGCCGACCGCCTCACACCGTCAGCCCGCACGGTGGCCGTGTCCGCCGCGGCGGGCGCCGGGGTGGCCGCCGTTGGCGCGCTCTTCTACTACGGGTGGCTGCGCAAGCGGCTGGCTCCCGGCGCGCGCATCTAAGACCCTGCAACCCCGACTTCCCAGTGGGGACGTGCACAGTTTTCGGTGCGAGAATCTGTAGCCGACAAACCCTTGCTGTGACGTAGGTCACGGGTGTAGAACTAATCCTACGGAAGCCCGGAAGGCCAAGTCCGACCCGGAAGAGAAGGATCGAACTCCCAACCGGAATTCCCAGCACGGGCGGCAAGCACCCACGCGGAGCGCGCCGCTATAGAGGCAAAAGCGTTGTGCACCTGCGAATTGCCGGTCTCGGATCGACAACCCCATTCGCCGAGGTGAGAACACAACCCACCTTGCACGCTTGGTAACTTGGGTCCGTGCTATGCGGGCGGCGACCATTGGGTCGCCGCCCGCAGCGCTGTCTAGAGGGCCCTACCTGACTAGAGGGTCCTACCGCGGCCGGGCTGCTTCGGCAATGGACGCCGCTTCGGCCGCCCCCGCCTCGAGCGCCTCGCAGCACAGCACGATCCACGCGCCCAATCCGTCCGGCGTCCCGGCACCGAATTCCTGCGCCAACCGGTGGTATTCGGGCGAGCGCTTGAGCCACGCCACCTCCGGTACGCCGAGGTTGTGCGGGTCCAAGCCCGTGGCGACGCACGCAAGTCTGGAGGCACCGCGCGCGACGATCCCGTTTGCCTCGGTGAACGGCGCCAGCGCGAGCAGTTCGCCGTGCACGACGGCTGCAACGACGGGCGCCGGCACACCGGCCGGCGCAGTGATGACCTGGGCGAGCAGATTGAGCCGCGCACTGACGTCTGCGTCCGGCCGGGGGCGCCCGAGATCATCCGCATCAGCGACCAAGCCGGCGGCGGCGAGCATGTGCAGCCGGGCCAGCGCCTGGGCGGGCGCCCGACGGTAGACGCCGACGAGCTGTTCGAGTGAATCCCCGTCAAGCGCCTGCGCGACGCGCATCGCACCGGCAAGCAGCGGATCGTCGTAGTCACCGTCACGGCGCAGTTCCACACTGCCGCCGTCGATCGCGGCCGAGCACCGGGCGCCGCGCCACGACGCCTCCATCGCCGTCGACGACCATCCGCGCAGATTTGCCGGATGGCGGTGCACTGCCGCGAGCGCATCGCGCGCCCGTTCCGCCGCCGCCGCCACCCCGGGCAGCGCGACCAGCGGTGCAAGAGGATGCGGGGATTCGGGGCGCCCGGGCCCCGCAGCGGTGGTCATCGCCACCAAGAGTACGTCGGAGACCTACCGACCCATGGAAATTAGGGTTACCTTAGTAGGATGACCGACCGCATCGACGGCAACACCCTGCAAGGCGTGTCTGCGACAACCCTCTGGACGTTGCGCAACCGCGCCGTCGAGGCCAAGCGCCCCGACGGGATCATCGACGACCCGCTCGCCGTCATGCTCTACGACACGATCGACTACGACTACGACAAGTTCGGTAAGCCGAGTCAGACCCACCCGCTGCGGGCACTCCTCGCCGACGCCACGACCCGCGACCACCTCGCGCGCCACCCGGGCGCGGCGGTGGTGAACCTCGGCGAGGGTCTGCAGACCAGTTTCTGGCGCGTCGGCGACCCGACCGTCCGCTGGGTGAGCGTCGACCTCGAGCCGGTCATCGACGTCCGCCGCCGACTGTTGCCCGCCGACCCGCAGATCACCGAGTGCCCCACGTCGGCCCTGGACCGCAGCTGGTTCGACGCCGTGCCCGACGACCAGCCGGTTCTCATCATCGCCGAGGGCTTGTTCATGTACTTCCCGCCCGACGACGTGTGGGCCCTGTTGTCGGACATGGCGGCGCGCTTCTCAGGCGGCACCCTGGTGTTCGACTCGATCCCGCACTGGTTCTCCAAGAAGACCCTCGCCGGGCTCGACCTGACGGAGTCCTACCGCACCCCGCCGATGCCGTTCGCGCTCACCGTCGACGAGGCCGCGGCGATCCCCGAGCGTGTTCCGCGCATCTCCGACACCGTCGACGTGATGCTCCCGAAAGGCCGCGGGGTGTGGGGCAACCCCCTCATGCGTTCCTCCGCGAACTGGCCGCTGATGCGCAACATCCGGCCGTGCGTGACGGTGGCCCGCTTCGCCGATTAGCGGCGTCGTTGCATGGGCGTTGCAGTCGAATGTCCGATCTTCCCGGCATCCCTGCGCGAGCGTGACCGTCGTGACTACCCTCACAATATGTCTGCAAATCCGGCCATGTACCCCCCGCCCCCCGAGTTCGTCGAGCAGGCCAACGCCAGCGCCGACATCTATGACCGCGCCGACGCCGACCGACTGGAATGGTGGGGTGAGCAGGCCCGCCGACTCGACTGGGAGACCCCGTTCACCGAGGTCCTCGACTGGTCGAACCCGCCCTTCGCGAAGTGGTTCCCCGGCGGCAAGCTCAACGTGGCGGTCAACTGCGTTGATCGTCACGTCGCGGCCGGCAACGGCGACCGTGTCGCCCTGCACTGGGTGGGCGAACCGGGCGACTCCCGCGACGTCACCTACGCACAGTTGAAGGACGAGGTGTGCAAGGCCGCCAACGCCTTCACCAACCTTGGCATCCGCGCCGGTGACCGCGTCGCGATCTACATGCCTATGGTCCCCGAGGCGATCATCACGATGCTCGCATGTGCACGCCTGGGCGCGACCCACTCGGTCGTCTTCGCCGGGTTCTCCGCCGCGGCACTGCGCTCGCGCGTCGACGACGCCGAGGCCAAACTCGTCGTCACCACCGACGGCCAATACCGTCGCGGCCAGCCGGCGCCGCTCAAGACCGCCGTCGACGAGGCGCTGGGCAACGGCGACGATGCGGCCCCGTCGGTCAAGCACGTCCTGGTGGTGCGCCGCACCAACCACGACCCCGACCTGCCGTGGGTCCAGGGCCGCGACGTGTGGTGGGACGACACCGTCGGCGAGGCGTCGCCCGAGCACGAGGCGCAGGCGTTCGACTCCAACCACCCGCTGTTCCTGCTGTACACGTCGGGCACCACGGGCAAGCCTAAGGGCATCGTGCACGGCTCCGGCGGCTTCCTGACGCAGGCCAGTTCGACGTTCCACAACGTCTTCGACCACAAGCCGGGCCGCGACGTGTTCTGGTGCGGCGCCGACATCGGCTGGGTGACCGGCCACACCTACATCGCCTACGCGCCGCTCTCCAACGGGGCAACCGAAATCCTCTACGAGGGCACCCCGAACACCCCCAACGAGCACCGCCATTTCGAGATCATCGAGAAGTACGGCGTGACGATCTACTACATGGCGCCGACCCTGATCCGCACCTTCATGAAGTGGGGTCGCGACATCCCCGACGCCCACGACCTGTCGTCGCTGCGGTTGCTCGGCAGCGTCGGCGAGCCCATCAACCCCGAGGCGTGGCGGTGGTACCGCGACGCGATCGGCGGCAACCGCTGCCCCATCGTCGACACCTGGTGGCAGACGGAGACCGGGTCGGCGATGATCTCGCCATTGCCCGGGGTCACTGCGACCAAGCCCGGCTCGGCCATGCGCCCGTTGCCGGGGATCAGCGCCCGCATCGTCGACGACGACGCCAACGACGTCCCGCAGGGCGAGCAGGGCTACCTGGTCCTCGATCAGCCGTGGCCGTCGATGCTCCTGACCATCTGGGGCGACGACGACCGCTACCGCGACACCTATTGGTCCCGGTTCGCCGAGCAGGGCTGGTACTTCGCCGGTGACGGCGCACGCTACGACGAGGATGGCGCCCTATGGGTGCTCGGCCGCGTCGACGACGTCATGAACGTGTCCGGCCACCGCATCTCCACCTCCGAGGTCGAGTCGGCTCTGGTCAGCCACCCCGATGTCGCCGAAGCCGCCGTGATCGGCGCCTCCGACGAGACCACCGGTCAGGGCATCGTCGCGTTCGTCATCCTGCGCGAGGGGATCGGCGATACCGCCGACGATTTCGTCGAGGAGTTGCGCAAGCACGTGGCGATCGAGATCTCGCCGATCGCCAAGCCGCGCGAGGTCAACGTCGTGCCCGAGCTGCCGAAGACACGGTCGGGAAAGATCATGCGGCGCCTCCTCAAGGACGTCGCCGAGGGCCGCGAACTCGGCGACACCTCGACGCTGGTCGACCCGAGCGTTTTCGAAGCCATTCGAAGTCGGCGGCAGTAGTCGTCCTCCCGCTGCGCCGGACATGGCAACATAGCCGGGGTACCCATCTACGGAGGACGACGACGTGACCGGTAAGAAGCCGCATTCGCCCGTGCCCGGACCGACCCAGCCGGTGCCGGCGATCCCGCTGTCGAACGCCAACGCGGGCCCCAGCGGCGAGCCGACCATCGGCAATCTGGTCAAGGACGCCACCGCACAGGTCTCGACGCTGTTCCGCGGTGAGGTCGCACTCGCCAAGGCCGAGCTCACCGCGGAGGCCAAGAAGGCCGGTGCGGGCACCGGCCTTCTCGCCGCCGCCGGCGTCATGCTGCTGTACACGAGCCTGTTCTTCTTCATCTTCCTCGGCGCTCTGCTGATGATCTGGCTGCCCGGCTGGGCGGCGTTCGGCATCGTGTTCCTGCTGCTGCTGATCATCACGATCGCGGCCGCCGGCTTCGGGTACGTCGTCTTCCGTCGTATGCGCGCACCGAGCAAGACCATCGAGTCGGTGACGTCGCTGAAGTCCGTCATTCCCGGCCAGTCGCAGCTCGACGCCGGCTCGTCGTCGACGCACCCGCAGTTGCCGCCGGCGCGCTCCCACTGACTCGTAGGACTGCGTGAGCGCACCCGACCCGTCCGTCGTCCGGTTCGAAGGCCCCTGGACGCACTTCGATGTCCGTTCGAACGGGCTTCGTTTCCATGCCGTCGAAGCCTCCCCTCGACTGCCCGCCGACGCCCCCCTGGTGCTGATGCTGCACGGCTTCGGCGAGTTCTGGTGGAGTTGGCGGCACCAGCTCACGTCGCTCACCGAGGCCGGTTACCGAGCTGTTGCGGTCGACCTGCGCGGCTACGGGGACTCCGACAAGCCACCGCGCGGCTATGACGGTTGGACGCTGGCCGGCGATACCAACGGTCTGATCCGCTCGCTGGGCCACTCGAACGCCACCCTGGTGGGCCACGCCGACGGCGGACTGGTGTGTTGGGGCACGGCCGCGCTGCACCCGCGCGTCGTGTCACGCATGGCCGTTGTCGCCTCGCCGCATCCGATCGCCCTGCGCCGGGCGGTGCTGCGCAACAAGGATCAGCGAGACGCCTTCCTCGGCGGATTCCTCTACAAGCAGTTGCCACGATTCGGCGAGCGGACACTGACGAAGGACAACGGCGCCTACCTCCTGGACTACTTCCGCGACCGTGCCGGTGCGCGTTGGAAAGAGTCGTGGGAGTTCGACGAGGTACTCGCACGCAATCGCGAGGCCATCCAGATCCCCGGCGTCGCCCATTGCATGCTGGAGTACCAGCGGTGGGCATACCGGTCCCAGTTCCGCCCGGACGGCATGCGGTTCATGGATCTGATGGACACCCAGCTGGGCGTACCGGTCCTGGCACTGCGGGGCCGTGACGACTCCTACATCACCAACGCGACAATGGCAGCCAGCCGCGACTGGGCTCCGCGATTCGACTACTGGCAGGTGCCGGGCGCGGGACACTTCGTCCACGAGGAGCAGCCCCACCGGACCACCAAACTCCTGTTGGACTGGCTCGCGAAGGACGACTGACTCAGCCGGACACGCAAGCGCCGGTCGGCACCACCGCCTCGGACTCTCCGCCCTGGGCGGAGTGAGAGCGAAGCTGCGCGGCGGTGAGCGCGAATCCCGTCTCGTCGCTCGCCTTGTCGCTGGCCCCGAACACCATGCCGGCCACCTCACCCTCCGGGGTGATCATCGGACCTCCCGAGTTCCCCGGACGGATGTCACCGCGCAGCATGTACGCCTCACGCCGTGCGGGATTCGCACCGTAGATGTCGGGCGAGGACAGGTTGACCCGACCGCGGACACGCAACGGGATCGCACGGAACGGGCCGTCTTCGGGGTACCCGAGGGCCACGGCGTCCGCGCCGGCGGCCAGCGTCTCGTCGGCGAAGCGCAGCGGGCGGTGCTCCAATCCTGGGACGTCGAGGACAGCGACGTCGACCTGCGGGTCGAACAGGACGACCCGCGCGGCGAGCACCGCCGACCCGGCCTGCACGGTGACCCTCGTCGTCCCGGCCACGACGTGCGCGTTGGTCATCACGCGCTCGGGTGCGAACACAAATCCGCTGCCCTCCAGCGCCCGCTGGCACGACGGTGCCTCGCCGCGGATCTTGACCACCGAGTTCCGCGCCTGCCCGATTGCGGGTACCTGCGACAGCCGCGGGTTGGGTGGGTCGACGGGGGTGATCGTCGTGCGCCCGTACGGTCCGATGGCATTGGGCAGGCCCGAATCGTTGAGTAGCGCGCGGATGCCGTCGGGCACGCCCCGCAGCCATCCGGGTGCGGCATCGCCGACGGCGGTCAGTACCCGTGAGTCCTCCACGGCCCCGGCGGCCGCCGAAAGCGAGGAGTCACGGATCGGGGAGGCCAACAACCAGGCCGCGATGACCACCGCTGCGGCCTGCAGGACCATGCCCACCACACTGTCGAGGGTGCGCACCGGTGTCGAACGGAGTCGCTCGCGCATCGCCCGACCGACGATCATCCCGGCCACTTCGCCGACGACGACGAGGACGACCAGCGCACCGATCCCGACGACCATCCTGGTCGGCGCGGAGTCGATCCCGGAGATCAGCCGCGGAGCCACGAGGATGCCCGCGACGGCCCCGATCACAAGGCCGACCAGTGACATCGCCGAGGCGAGTACTCCCTGTCGATAGCCGGAGATCCCAGCGACGACCACCAGGACCGCGATCCCGACGTCGATCACCAGGCCGGCATTCACCGGCGGTCCCCCGCGGGGGCCTCGTCACCGTCGTCGTCATCGTCGCCGTCGAAGTCGTCGGCGTCCGGGGGGAACGGCAGGTCCAGCGGGAGACCGTGGTCCTGCTCAGAGCGAGCCGACGCAATCGCGTCGTCGAGCGGCCGCACGTCGTCGGTGTCCCAGGGCACGTCCCATCGACACGCCTTGCTGATCGCGTCGAAGAGCCCGCCGGTGAAGCCCCACACCAGCATCCCGTCGACGAGAAACGCCGGCCCCTGATACACCCGGCCGCCCATAAAGTCGCGGCGCACCTGGAAACGGTTGGCCGGGTCGAGCAGGTCGGCGACGCGGACGCGGGCGACGCGTGCCGTCTCGCCCTGATCGACCGCCCACACCGGGCTCGGGCGCTCCCAATAGCTCAAGACCGGGACGACCTCGAACGGGCTGGGCAGCGTGGAAAACGACGGCAGATTGGCGAGCACGCGGACGCCGTCAGGGTCGAGCCCGGTCTCCTCCTGCGCCTCCCGTAACGCGGTGCGCACCGGGTAGTCCTCCCCCTCGTCGTGCGCACCACCGGGAAAGGCGACCTGGCCACTGTGCTGGCGCAGTGTGGTGGCCCGCTCGAGCAACAGGATCTCCGCGTCGTCGGGCAGCCCGCCCGGGCGCGCCGCGTCAGCGTCGAAACTTCCAGAGAGCAGAACCAGGACGGCGGCGGCGCGGCGATTGCGCGCCTTCACCATCATCCGCGCCAGCCGAGCGCGGTCACCGCCGCGGTTGTTCACGATGGTGGTCAGCTGCGTGACATCGCCGGTCAGCGCGTGCATCCACGGCGGGATCAGCCCGTCGTCGACAAGCGGGCCGGTCGGGAATCCGGTCGGCATCGGTCGGCCGCTCATACCTGCACCCCCAAATACTTGCGGGTGTCGGCGACGAGGTCGTCGGGGCTCTCGTACAGACGCACCGGCGCACCGGCGACGGTCCCGTCAGCCCGCACGAACACCGTCGACGGTAAGACCTGCCGCACGCCCAGCGCCCGCGCCATCGCGCCGGTCTGGTCGAGCACGGTCGGCACATGGACGTCGACCTCGGCCAACAGGGCCAGCGCGAGGTAGGCGTCGGCGCCTTGTTTGTCGTGGGCGGCCAGCACGGTGACGCGGTCGCCGGCACGAGCGGCGAAGGCGTCCAGCACCGGGAGCTCGCGACGGCACGGACCACACCACGTTGCCCAGATGTTGACGACGAGTGGACGCCCGGCAGTCGCTACCCCGATGTCGATCTGGCGCCCGTCGACAAGACAGGTCACCATCACGCCGTTCAGGACGGAGTTCGGCCCTACGGTGCCACCGGTGTCGGGGCACCCCCGCAGGGCCGCACGGGCCCGGACTTCAGCCAGTTCGGCGGGGTCGGGCCGCGACGACGGGAGGGGCCGCGGCGCAGCGCCCGACGCGATCGGTGCGCCGGTCTGACGGGCGCTCGATCGCGGCCAGATGGCCAGTACCATCGCGAAGACGAGGACACCGAACACGACCGTCCAGCGGAACACCGATGAGCGCAACACCTCGCGCACCGATCCGCTCACCGCGTCCACCCGGTCACGAAACACTCATCCCGACGAGGGCGAGCAGATGATCGGTCTCGGGCCCTTTCACCAGCTTGGCGGCGGCCTCCTTCTCCACCGGGCCCTCGCCATAGGACGGGCAGTCACGGGCGATGAAGCACACGCCGCACGCCGGTTTGCGGGCGTGGCAGACACGGCGGCCGTGGAAGATGACGCGGTGGGAGTAGTCGGTCCAGTCGCGGCGCTCGATAAGACCGCCGATGACTTTCTCGACCTTCACCGGGTCGGTCTCCTCGGTCAGCCCCCAGCGGCGCACGAGCCGGCCGAAATGAGTGTCTACGGTGAGACCCGGAACACCGAATGCATTGCCCAACACCACGTTTGCCGTCTTGCGGCCGAATCCGGGGAGCGTGACGAGCTCCTCCAGCGTGCCCGGTACCTCGCCGTCGAAACGCTCCACCAACGCCTGGCCGAGGCCGATGATCGAGTTCGTCTTGTTGCGGTAGAACCCGGTCGGCCGGATGAATTCCTCGAGTTCGACGCGGTTCGCACCGGCGTAGTCGGCCGCGCGGCGATACCGGGCGAACAGCGCCGGGGTCGTCTGGTTCACACGTACGTCAGTGCACTGCGCGGACAGGATTGTCGCGACCGACAACTCCAGCGGCGTGGTGAAGTCCAGCTCGCAGTACACGTGGGGGAAAGCGACGGTCAGCTCCCGGTTGATCCGGCGGGCACGGCGCACCAGGGACAGGTGCGTCGGCTGCTTGCCTCCCGTGCTCACCAACCCAGAGTAGCTTTGCGCCGCGCATCCGCCGCGATCGGCAACGACGGTTGTAACGATGGTGTGAAGACGGGCCGGTTCCGTGGCCGGGGGCGGCGCAATGTTGTTAACTGTTCGACATGCAGGGACTGGCGGCGATTCTCTATCCTCTGCTTCTCATGCTGGTCGCCCTCGGCATGGAGCGGCTGGAGAAACTGGTGACAAGGGGATCGGGCGCGGTGAGCCCGGACCAGGTGGACTCACTGTTGACCGGAGTCCGCGTCACCGACGCCGAGATCGTCGAGGTGGCCGAGATCGCGGTCCTGCCGACGACCTTCCCGGACACCGCCGACGGCGCTCGCCGAGCCAGTTGAAACCCACGGGTCAAACGTGACCCATCCAACAATTCCGACCCTCTTTCCAGTAGCCTTGTGATTTGTTGAGTGGGTGGCTGAATGGCCGGTCCCCAGGTTGTGACGCGATAAGAGAGGTTCACCGTGGACGAGGTTCTGGCACGGGCAGGCATTTTCCAGGGCGTCGAGCCCAGCGCTGTGGCGGCGCTGTCCCAGCAGCTTCAGCCGGTCGAGTTCCCGCGCGGGCACGTGATCTTCAACGAGGGTGAGCCGGGCGACCGTCTCTACATCATCCAATCGGGCAAAGTGAAGCTCGGCCGCCGCTCCCCCGACGGCCGTGAGAACCTGCTGACGATCATGGGTCCGTCGGACATGTTCGGTGAGCTCTCGATCTTCGACCCCGGGCCCCGCACCTCGTCGGCGACGACGGTGACCGAAGTCCGCGCGGTGTCGATGGACCGCGACGCGCTCAAGGGCTGGATCCAGGACCGCCCCGACATCGCCGAGCAGCTCCTGCGCGTGCTGGCCCGCCGCCTGCGCCGCACCAACAACAATCTCGCCGATCTGATCTTCACCGACGTTCCCGGGCGCGTGGCCAAGCAGCTGCTGCAACTGGCGCAGCGCTTCGGTACGCAGGAGAACGGTTCGCTGCGCGTGACCCATGACCTCACCCAGGAGGAGATCGCCCAGCTGGTCGGCGCCTCGCGCGAGACCGTGAACAAGGCGCTGGCCGATTTCGCCCAACGCGGCTGGCTGCGCCTCGAGGGCAAGAGCGTGCTGATCGCCGACTCCGAACGCCTCGCGCGCCGGGCCCGCTGACCCGACTATCCGACGTCGCTCGCTGCGCTCATTCTGAGCGCAGGTACTCCAGCTGCGCCTTGACCGACATCCGTGCGGCCGGCCACAGCGTCTTGTCGACGTCGGAGTAGACGCGTCGCACGATCTTCATCGGCTTCACGTCGCGCGGTGACACCCCCATCTCGTCGAGCACGGCCCGGATCTGGTCGATCCGCTCCTCGCGGTGCTGCTTGTAGTAGCGGGCCACCGGCACCAGGTCGGGATGGTCGGGACCGTGGCCGGGCAACAACGCCGTCGCCGATTCCATCGGGCCGCTGCCCTCGACGATGAGTCGGTTCAGCGAATTGAGGTAGTCGCGCAGCCCGCCGTCGCGCGGGTCGAGCACCGTGGTGCCCGAGCCTAGGATCGTGTCGCCGGTGATCATGGCGCGCTTGCCGTCGCACTCGACGAGGAAGCTCGTCGAATCGCCAGTGTGACCGGGTGTGTCCAAGACGGTGATGCGCAACCCGGCGGCTTTGATGACCTCGCGGTCAACGAGCGGCCGGGCGTCGCGGCACAGCGAGGGCCGCTTGGCTCGGACCGGGGCACCGGTGCGCTTGTGTAGCGCGCCGATTGCACCGATGTGGTCGTGGTGACGGTGGGTGATCAGCGTCAGCACGACGTGGCCGCCCGCTGCCACAACCTTCTTGACGTGCTTCTTGTGCTTTCGCGGGCCCGGGTCGACGACCACGCAGTCCGGGTGGCCGGGGGCGCGCAGGATCCACGTGTTGGTGCCGTCGAGCTCCATGATCCCCGGGTTCTCGCAGAGGAGCACCGACGCGAAGGGAGTCACCTCCCGCAATTCGCCATAGGCCGGATGGCTCAACGGCCGCGCCGGCGTCGCACCCTCGGAGTCGGTGTCGCTCACGGCGAGACCTCGACGATCAGCTCGACCTCCACCGGTGCGCCGAGCGGCAGTTCGCTCACCCCCACCGCCGAGCGTGCATGCTTACCGGCGTCACCGAACACCTCGCCGAGGAGCTCCGACGCACCGTTGACGACGGCCGGCTGCCCGGAGAACCCGTTGGCCGACGCCACGAATCCGACGACCTTGACGACGCGGACGATCGAGTCGATGCCGACGAGGTCGTCGATCGCGGCGAGCGCATTGAGGGCGGCAGTGCGCGCCGCGGCCTTCGCCTGCTCCGGCGTCACGATGCCCTCGGCACCCTCGGACACCTTGCCGCGCAGCGCCAACTCACCGTCGACGATCGGCAACTGCCCGGCGGTGTAGACGAGGTTGCCCGTCCGTACCGCCGGTTGGTAGGCGGCCAGTGGTGCGACCACCGGCGGGAGGCTCAGCCCCAGCTCCGCCAAGCGCGCCGACCACGCTCCCTGCGCAGCCATCGCTTAGGCCTTCGCCCTCTTGAGGTAAGCGACGTGGTTCTCGCCGGTCGGGCCGGGCAACACGCTGACGAGTTCCCACCCGTCTGCCCCGAAGTTGTCGAGGATCGCCTTGGTGTTGTGGATCAGGAGCGGCGCGGTGAGGTACTCCCACGCGGTGCGGGAAGCTGATGTGGACTCTGTCATGGAGTCCAGCGTATCCGTCCGGCACGACCTGGCTAGTCTTTACCTCGTGGTCACCAAATCCAATAGTGACGAGAGCGTCGCATCGCCCGACTCCTGGCCGACTTCCGCAAAACGGGCTCGGCTCCACTTCATCTCCGGCAAGGGTGGGACGGGCAAAACGACAGTCGCGGGCGCCCTGGCACTGGCTCTGGCACAGGAGGGCAAACGGGTCCTCCTCGTCGAATGCGAGGGCCGGCAGGGAATCGCGCAGCTCTTCGACCGCCCGCCGCTGCCTCCGACCGACGAATTGGTCGCGACCGTCGAGGGCGGCGAGGTCTACGGGCTCGCGATCGACATTGAGTACGCGCTGCTGGAATACCTCGACATGTTCTACAACCTCGGCTTCGCCGGCCGGGCGATGAAGCGCATCGGCGCCATCGACTTCGTGACGACGGTTGCGCCCGGTCTGCGCGACGTCATCCTCACCGGCAAGATCAAGGAACGCGTCATCGCGGTGAACAAGGACGGCTCGCGCGTCTACGACGCGATCGTCGTCGACTCGCCACCGACCGGGCGCATCGGCAACTTCCTCGACGTCACCCAGGCGATGGCCGACCTGACTAAGACCGGCCCGATCCGCAACCAGAGCGACGGCGTCACCAAGTTGCTGCGCTCCGCCGACACAGCCGTCCACCTGGTCACGCTGCTGGAGGCGATGCCCATCCAGGAGACCATCGAGGCCGTCGAGGAGTTGCTCTCCAAGGATCTGCGCGTCGGGGTCATCTTCGTCAACCGCGTCGTGCCGGCACTGCTGCCCGACGAGGACATCGACGCGATCGCCGAGGGCGACATCGATGGCGCCCGGATCAAGACCAACTTGGCCAAGGCCGGGATTGACCTCAACCAAGACGAGCTGACCGGTTTGCTGACTGAGACCATCGAGCACGCGGTCCGCTACCAGGCCCAGCAGGTGGCGTCGGGCCAGCTCGACACCGTCGAGACCAAGCAGGGCACCCCGGTGGCGACACTGGAACTGCCCAACCTCGAAGGGCGCGACAAGGCTTTCATGTACGAATTGGCGCAGGTGCTGCGGAAGGAAGGCGTCTGATGACCGCCGTGCTGAAGATGGGGCAGATCATCCTCTCCCCGAAGACCAAGGTCATCATCTGTTGCGGCGCCGGCGGCGTCGGCAAGACGACGACTGCTGCCGCCATGGCCCTCTACGCGGCCGAGCACGGCCGGACCGTGGCCGTCCTGACGATCGACCCGGCCAAGCGGCTGGCGCAGTCGCTCGGCGTGGACTCGTTGACCAACGAGCCCCAGCCGGTGCCACTGTTCGACGCCGACGGCAACGCGATCACCGACGCCGGAACGCTCGACGCGATGATGCTCGACATGCGCCGGACTTTCGACGACATGGTGATCGAGCACTCCACCCCGGAGCGCGCCGAGGCGATCATGGCGAACACCTTCTACCAGACCGTGGCCTCGTCGTTCTCCGGGACGCAGGAGTACATGGCGATGGAGAAGCTGGGCAAGCTCCTCGAGGAGGACCGCTGGGACCTCATCGTCGTGGACACCCCGCCGTCGCGCAATGCGTTGGACTTCCTCGACGCTCCCAAGCGCCTCAGCTCGTTCCTGTCCGGCCGCCTGAGCAAGGTGCTGATCGGCGGCGGCCGTGGTGTCGGCCGCGTCGTCACCGGCGCGGTGGGCTTGGCGATGAAGGGCGTCTCCACGATCGTCGGCGGTGACACCCTGCGCGACGTGGCGACGTTCGTGCAGTCACTGGATTCGATGTTCGGCGGTTTCCAGGAGCGCGCCGAACGCACCTACTCGCTGCTGAACCAGCCGGGCACGCAGTTCGCCGTGGTCGCCGCGCCGGAGCCCGACGCGCTGCGCGAGGCGACGTTCTTCGTCGACCGCCTGTCCACCGAGCAGATGCCGCTGGCCGGACTCATCGTCAACCGGACGCATCCGAATCTGACGTCGATCTCCGAGGCGACCGCACTGTCGACCGTCGACAAGGTCGACGATGAGCTGACGAAGGGCGTCCTGGAGATGCACGCGCTGCGTGCGGGTACTGCGCGGCGGGAGCTGGACTTGTTGGGCCGATTCACGACGGTGCACCCGAACGTGCCGCTCGTCGGGGTGCCGGCGCTGCCGTTCGAGGTCGCCGATGCGAAGGCGCTGCGCGTGGTGGCCGAGCAGATCGTCGTGCGCGGCTGACAACCACATCAAGGCGGTCGATCATTACCTCGTGGAGGTAATGATCGACCGCGTTAGCGCAGGTCGCGAGCGGTACTAGCCGACGTCGGCGCGATGGCGGCGCCGCTGGGCTTCGAAGAAGGAGGCCCACGAGGTGACCTCGGGGTGCTGGCGCAGAAGGGCGCGGCGCTGACGCTCGGTCATACCGCCCCACACACCGAACTCCACACGGTTGTCCAGGGCATCGGCGCCGCATTCGAGCTGGACCGGGCAGTGCCGACAGATCGTCGCGGCTTTTCGCTGAGCCGCCCCGCGCACGAACAATTGGTCCGGGTCTTCACCTCGACACTTGGCCTGCGCAACCCATGCCTGCCGCGCTTCGGATTCCCCTGTGGTCAGTGTCGTTGGCGTCATTACCAAATCCCTGTCTACCTCGAAGACCAATTCACCTACCGCGTAGTCTGCGCCACTGCTGACAAAGACTGTTGCGTAGGTCACACCCGCCGTCAAATCTATGTATGCGGCAGCTGAGAAAGCAAGACCTCGTCGGAAAAAATGGGACATTCGTGCTAACCGGCAGCAAGCACTGCTGGTCGCGACCTTAAAGAGGCCGCAAACGATAGTCACGAAACGGTCACGGCCGCCTCTTGCAGTTCCGTACGCGCCCGCCTGGACGCAGCTTCGGACTTCTCAGGCGCCACCCCGTATCCTGTGACGTGTGCCTCTCAAAACCACTGCCTCGATGACAGCGGAGAACAAGAGCAGCCTCGGCAAGCTCGTCGGTGCAATGTTCGTCGCCGGCCTTCTCGTCACCGGTCTGCTCTTCCCCGTCGCCAGCGGGCTCGGCGTCGCGTCGAACCGCGCGGCGGCAGCGGTGGAGAACGTCTCGTCGGAGTTGCTGAACGGAACCGTCCCTGAAGTCACCACGATGACCGATGTGACCGGACGGCCGATCGCGCTGCTCTACGACCAGTACCGCTACCAAGTCGGCTTCAACGACATCGCACCGGACATGGTGCGCGCCATCGTGTCGATCGAGGATCGACGCTTCTTCGATCACGACGGCGTCGACTGGAAGGGCACCATCCGCGCAGCCCTGAAGAACTCGTCGTCGGGCGAAGTCCAACAGGGCGCATCGACGCTAGACCAGCAGTACATCAAGAACTACCAGCTGTTCGTGCTGTCGCGAACCGAGGCCGAGAAGCAGGCCGCCACCGAGACCACCCCTGCGCGCAAACTCCGCGAGGTCCGCATGGCGCTGACCCTGGAGCAGACACTGGCCGATCAGGCCAAGCGCGAACAGGGCCTGGGACCGGCGGAGGCCAAGCAAGAGGCCAAGAAGCAAATCATCACGCGCTACCTCAACACCGTCCCGTTCGGAAACAACGCCTTCGGTGTCGAGGCAGCCTCGCTGACCTACTTCGGTGTCCCGGCCAGCAAGCTCCGCGTTGAGCAGGCGGCCATGCTCGCCGGCATGGTGCAGTCGAGCTCGGCGCTGAACCCGTACACCAATCCCGAGGGTGCGACGGAGCGGCGCAACCTCGTGCTCGACCAGATGATCGCCAATTTCCCCGATCGTCGCGACGAGTTGGAAGCCGCCAAGAAGCTGCCCCTGGGGACCCTGCCGCAACCCCGAATCGCCCAACAGGGCTGTATCTCCGCCAAGAGCGCAGGATTCCTGTGCGACTACGCCTTGAAGTTCCTCGCCGAGAACGGCCTGTCCCGCAACACCGTGTTGCGGGGCGGCTACATCATCCGCACCACCCTCGACCCCGAAGTCCAGCGGTCCACCGTCGCCGCACTGCAGGCGTACGCGGCCCCGCAAGCCGACGGCGTCGCCCAGGTGTCCAGTGTGATCCGCCCCGGGCGCAACTCGCACGCAATCGTCGCAATGGGGTCGTCGCGCAACTATGGCTTGCGCCTCAAAGCCGGCGAGACCGTCCAACCACAGCCGTTCTCTCTCATCGGCGACGGCGCCGGCTCGGTGTTCAAGGTGTTCACCGCGGCGGCCGCGCTGGAGAAGGGGCTGGGCACCAACGCGATGATCCCGGTCCCGGCCACCCTGCAAGTCACCGGCATGGGCAACAGCGGCGGGGTCAACGGTTGCCCGCCGATGTACTACTGCGTGAAGAACGATGGCAAGTACCCGGCGATGATGTCGCTGACCAACGCGCTCGCGCAGTCGCCGAACACCGCGTTCGTGAAGCTGCTGCAGCGCACCGGCGTGAAGCCCACCGTCGACATGGCCGTGCGCCTCGGCCTGCGCAGCTACACGATCCCCGGTTCGTCCGGATTCGGCGACAAGTCGATCGCGACGTACGTCAAGGAGGGCAACCTCGGCTCGTTCACCCTCGGCCCGTTCCCGGTGAACGGGCTCGAACTGTCCAATGTCGCCGCCACCCTCGCCTCGGGTGGCGTGTGGTGCCCGCCCAACCCCATCGCGTCGATCACGAAGATCAAGCGCGACCGCTACGGCAACGTCATCATCGGCCCCGACGGGAAGCCGGCGCAGGCACCCGTCCCGGTCGCGGTGCCCAAGTGCGAGCAGGTCGTCGACCGCGGTCTGGCCAACGCGATGGCCCATCTGCTGAGCAAGGACGACGTCGGTGCCGGTACCGCCGCCGCGGCAGCCCGAGGGTCGGGTTGGAGCCTGCCCCTGTCGAGCAAGACCGGAACCACCGAGGCGCACCGCTCGTCGGCCTTCCTCGGGTACACCAACAACCTGGCCGCCGCGGTCTACGCGTACAACGACGGCCCGCTGCCGTCGGAACTCTGCTCGGGCCCACTGCGCCAGTGCGGTTACGGCAACCTCTACGGCGGTAGCGAGCCGGCACGTTCCTGGTTCGCCGCGATCGGTCCCGTCGCCGGGAACTTCGGGCCGACGTTCCTCCCGCCCAACCCACCGGAGTACGTCGGCGGCACCCCGCGCGGACGGGTGCCGAACGTGACCGGTCTACAGGCCAGTGAGGCGACTGCACGCCTGCAGCGCGCCGGGTTCAAGGTGACCCAGCTGTCGGCGGCGAGTTCGCGACCACAGGGGTCGGTGGTGTTCACCGCGCCGTCGGACTCGGCGATGCCGGGCAGCACGATCACGATCTATGTGAGCGACGGGCGGCGCAGTGGCAGTTCCGGACCGACTGAGACCACGGTCGAGGTCCCCGGCGTCGGCCCGGTCATCATCCAGATCCCCGGCTAGGCCGCGACTGGGCCGTCCTCCGTCGCCGACTGGGCCCTTCCGGCGTCCGGGCGTATCCTTGACCGCATGTCTGATCGCACTCTCGGCCGCCTGAGTTCCCTGGTCGCCACCCCCGCCGGACGCGCAATTGCCGCGACCGTCGGGGCGGGAGCCGCCGGATTGTTCTATGCGACGGTGATCGAGCGCAACGCGTTTGCCCTGCGCCACGTCACGATGCCGGTGCTTGAGCCGGGCTCGACGCCGCTGCGCGTCCTGCACATCAGCGACCTGCACATGATGCCCAACCAGTACCTCAAGCAGGCCTGGGTCTCCGAACTCGCCGCGCTCGAGCCAGACCTGGTGGTCAATACCGGTGACAACCTCGCCCACCCGAAGGCCCTGCCAGCGGTGATCCAGTCCCTCGACGGCCTGCTCGCACACCCGGGCCTGTTCGTCTTCGGCTCCAACGACTACTTCGGTCCGACGCCGAAGAATCCGCTGAAGTACTTCGACACCGACCACGAACGCCAGCACGGCGAACCCCTCCCCTGGCGGGACCTTCGTGCGGCATTCATCGAGCGCGGCTGGCTCGACGCGACCCACCGCACGCACGAGATCGAGGTGGCGGGCACCCGGATCGTGGCGTCAGGCGTCGACGACCCGCATCTGGACCGTGATCGCTATGACACGATCGCCGGCCGGCCCAATCCGCTCGCACAACTGCGGCTGGGCCTGACCCACTCCCCTGAGCCGCGGGTTCTGGACCGCTTCGCCGACGACGGTTACGACCTCGTGATGGCCGGGCACACCCACGGCGGCCAGCTCTGTCTGCCGTTCTTCGGCGCAATCGTGACCAACTGCGAACTCGACCGTTCACGCGTGAAGGGGCCGTCGGTCTGGGGCAACCACATGAAGCTGCACGTCAGTGCGGGCCTGGGCACCTCACCGTATGCGCCCGCACGGTTCGCCTGCCGCCCCGAGGCCACCCTGCTGACGCTGACACCGGTGTCACACGGCGACGCGGAGTTCGACGTCGAGTCGCTGCCCTCGCTGGTCGAGGACCATTCCTGACACCTACACCTGTTACCGGCGGGAAAGCCAGTCGGCCACCTCACCGGCGGTCACTGGGTCGCGAGGCACCTGCGAGTGACCCCCCGGGTGCACCCGACCTACCCACCTCGCAACCATCTGAAAAACGAGGAGGCCCCGACCAGATTTCCCTGGTCAGGGCCTCTTCTGCAATCTCAACCTTGCGTCGGGGTAGCGGGATTCGAACCCACGACCTCTTCGTCCCGAACGAAGCGCGCTACCAAGCTGCGCCATACCCCGTGTCAAACCTGGATCAGCTTACCGCGTCGGATGGCAGGGATGAAATCGGGTTTCCGACCGCCATCACTGATAGGAGACGAACCACGGGGTGGGTCGCACCGCCAGCGTCTGCTTCGGTGTGAAGGGCGGATGGTCCTCGGTGTAGAAGTTCTTCCATCCCATCCAGATGCCGGGTTGGAGGTCGGTGATCAGCCGGTTCCACGTCGACATTTTCACCGGCGGCGTGCCGTGGCCGTCGGCGTGGATCATCACCGCCAGCTCGGGGTGTGCGGTACTGATGAGATTGCGGTTGGCGAGCATGTCCGAGTCGAACTGGTGCAACACGAACAGCTTCTGCGGCAGCCGGTTGTCCCGCACGAGCGCCGCCAACCAGTCCCCCACCCGGTTGACTTCGGCCGCTGACACCGAGCCGATCTGAGTGAGGTGCACCTGGTTCGGCTTGAGGCGCCACTCCGGGTCCAGCGCCAATCCGACGTGGGGATACTTCAACAACTCGGTGTAGATCTTGGCCTGGGTGAGGAAGTCGACGCGGCCCGGCTGCAAATCGAGCGTCACGTACACGCCCGCCTTCCCGGCCTCGATGACCCACGGCAGGATCGTCTTGGGATCGATCACGTTGGTGTAGTTGTTGCCCACACCAGGTGCCGCCGACGCGACGGTCACGATGATCTCGAACGCGCCGATCACCTTCTCCGGACTGAACGGCTGATAGCTCGCGGCGAGCTGCTTCACCCGTGCGATCGACCGCGGCAGGTCCTGGCGGCCCAGCGGCCCCAGCGCGGGCGCGCCCGGTGACCCGTACAGCGCCACCATCCGCCGTCCCGGGAAGATGGTGTAGCCGCCACCGGGGAGTTCCGGTGCGCGCTGCGCAGTCTCGACGCGCGATGCGAGCAGCTCCGGGGTGCCGAACTGCCCGCCGACGCCGACGACGCGTCCCTCGGGGTGGCGCTTCACCCAGTCGATGGCGTCGGCCGCGGCCAGTGGATCGGGACGACCGACCACGACGGCGGTCGCACCCGCTGCGGTAGCCGTCGCCGCGGCGGCGGCACTGCCCGGGCCAGACGAGATGAGCACCAGCGTCGGCTCGGTCAGCGGCGCCGATTCGGTGCCGAGCACATTGAGCCCGACGACGGTGTGGCCCACATCGGGGATCGTGGCGGGATCCGTGGCGGCCACAGTGGCGACGCCGAGTCGGGTGAGTTCGGCGCGCATGGGTGCAACCGATGTCGGCCCGACGGTCAGCAGCGGAATGTGCCGTGAAAGTGCGGCCTCGGCGCTGCGCGCGACGACGTCGGTCGGGGCGTCGTCACGTACCAGGATCGCCGACGGAGAGTGCGCGAACACCGCACGACTGGTGACGACTGAGTCCGGCTCGTTCGGGGCCCCCAGCGCCGTCGAATACTGCGCGCTTTGCACCTCCCGACCACCCTGTGCCGGCGAGTCACCGGCGAGCGCCCACGCCGCCAACACCAGCGCGACGACGATGACCGCCCCGCCGGCGATGAGAAGGCGAGGACGGGTCACGCGGTCGGACCACGCGGTGGCGGCGGACTCCAGAGGTCAGTCCTCGTCGTCGTCCGCGTACGACTCGGCAAACGAGACCCGCGGAGTACTGACCAGGTGGTACACCGCCCAGCCCGCGTACACGACGGTCGCGATCCCGAACCCGATGGCGAGGATGGCGGCGATGGTCTTCGACGTGGTCGCGGTGAGACCGGACAGCGGCGCCACAGTCACCGCAACACCGAGCGACAACGCCAGGCCGAGCAGTGAAAATGCCGCGGCACGCACCTTCGGACCGACGACGGACGTGTAGAAGAGCCGCTGGTAGATGGTCGTCTCGAACTCCTCGACCGCCGCCAGGCGCACCGCATCACCGTCGGCCGCATCGCGCAGGTCACGCGCCAAAGCGGCGTCGCGGGCCAAAGCCTTCGACTCGCGACGACGGTAGGCGACGAACGCCAGAACGGCGATCGTGACCGCGATCAGCAGGAGCGGCAGTCCGCCAAGGACGAGATTTGATTCCTTCACGATTGATCACGGTACCGTAGCCCGGATCGGTCACCGCCTGCCGATCGCGATGCGGCTCACACCGTGGCGGACACGTGGTGGGCGATGTTGCCCTTCGTCGCCTTGGAGTACGGGCAGAAGCCGTGGGCGGCCTGGACGAGTTCGTCGGCGGTCGCCTGGTCCAAGCCGGGCAGCGCTGCGACGATGTCGGCGACGAGGCCGAAGCCGCCGTCGGCGGGGTCCTTGCCGATTCCAATCGTCACGGTCACCGCGGCGGCCTCGGGCACGGCAACCTTGGCATTCTTCGCGACCAGGCGCAGCGCACCCATGAAGCAGGCGGCGTAGCCCGCGGAGAAGAGCTCCTCCGGATTGGCGCCGTCGCCGCTGCCGCCCATCTCCACCGGCGGGCGCAGGTCGAGATTGATGCGGCCGGACTCGGACTGGACGTGGCCGTCGCGTCCGCCGCCCGTCGCCGTCGAGGTCACGCGGTACACAGGATCAATACTCATTCTTCATTCCTCCATCTTTCTCAGGTGATGCAACTGCTTCTCGGCTCGTGGACCCTCGGACGTACTCAGAGACTGCCGTCGCGACGCAAGGCTTTGACCGGGCTCAACCCCCGCGAGGGCGGCAGCCACCGGCCGACGCTCGGGCGCAGCGTGCACAGCGCCGCCAGGATGAGCGCCCCGAACTGGATCCACCCGACGATAACCATCGTCTTCGCGTCTTTGGCGAACTGCAGCAGATCCATGCCGGTGGGGATGCACACGAGATTGATCAGCACCAGGGCCAGGAAGATGTTGCGGCTGTTGCGGCTGTGGTGGACCCCCGTCGCGCGCAGCAGTACGTACTGCATGACCAGCAGCACCACCAGCACGACCAGCATGAACGGCGGCAAGAAGTGGGCGAGGCCGTTGAACTGGTCGGCGGGGGCCTTGGCGTTGGGGCCTTCCGAGGCGATGTCGTCGACGAGGCGCTGCTGAAGTGAATCGGAGATAGAGCCGATGTTCAACAGTAGGTAGACCGCCGATGCGATGCCGGCAGCAGCGGCGATCCACCAGAACACCCAGGCGTCGCGCACCAGCGCGGCCGGCGGCGGGCCCTCCGCGGTTTGGCGCGCCGGGTACCCGACGTGGGACTCCGTCGACGAGCGGGTCAGGGCGGCGAGGTCCATCGCGTCGAGCTCAGCCTGCGTGGGAGTCCGATCGGACTCATCGTCGGGGTATGTCATGCCTTCGATACTGCCACCGCCGCACTGTGGGGCAACCACGACTATCCCGAACTCGCTGCCGCGGCGCCGACGAGCAGCCCGTGCGCCATGTACTTGAGTCCGGTTCGGAACTGCTCCAAGTCGATGGAAGGCGCCGTCTCGAAGTACACCAGTGTCGTGGCGATGGCCGAGTTGATGAAGAGCCAGGCGATGTTCTCCGGTGCGAGGTCGCCGCGGTAGCGATCGCGGTACTGCTGCACGTGCATGGTGACCATCGTCTGCATGAGGACGGACATGTCCGAGTTCGCCTCGACCTCCTGCGAAACGTCGGGGTGGGTGGCTAGATAGCGGATCATCGCCGCGTTGTCGGTGCTGAACGACACGAGGATGTCGATGGAGGAATCGATCATCTGTTCCGGCGGCAATAGCGCGATCTGCGAGAGCGCGGCGCGCAGCGTCGGCGTCTGACTCCGCGCTGTGTCTTGGATCGCTGCGACGATGATGTCGTCCTTGGTGCGGAAGTACTGGTAGATCGACCCCTTGCCGATACCGGTGACCTCGGCGATGTGATTGGTGGTGATGGCGTCGGGCCCGATATTGCGCAGCAATTCGCTCGTCGCGGCGATGATTTTTGCGACCAGCTCCCTCGACCGCTCCTGTTGCGGGACTTTCCGAAGCCCTGACCTGGCGTTTTCCGTCGTCACCGGACCTCCGAATAAGACTTATATGCGACCCGGTGTTCATATTAGCCTCTATCCAAGGGCAATGAGCCTGTCCCAGCCAATGGAGGGAGACAACCGTGACCGCGGTCGTGACACCAACAGAAGACGTGACACCAGAGGACACGGCGCGTGCGCCGCAGCGCCTCGAGCAACAGGACCCGTCGGGGAACCCGTGGATCCAGCCCGTGCCCGATCTGATCGACCCGCTCGGGATCACCGGATCACTGGCGGGCCAGTGGATGTACCTGCCGGCGGTGGGCGCGGCGTTCACCATGCAGGGGATGCACCCGGTCATCGGCGACGTGACGGATCGGTACTCGGTGGCCGACCGCGACCCGAAGGGCCGGCTGGTCCGCTCCTTCGACGCCACACAGCAGTGGAGCTACGGCGGTAAGGCAGCACTCGAGCAGGGCTACTGGTTGCGCAAGATGCACCGGCCGCTGCAAATGAAGGGTGAGACAGGCGCCAAGGCGGGCAAACACATCAGCGCGCTCGACCCCAGCGCCTACGGCTGGGTGATCGCCACCGCCTACGCGACCACCGCCAAGGTGGTGCCCCTGTTCCTCGGCCGTCCCATCACCGACGAGGAGGACGAGCAGCTCTTCCAAGACAACATACTGCTCGCCCGGATCACCCATGTGCCGGAGAGCACCTACCCGAAGACGCGCGCCGAGTTCTGGGCCTACTACGACCGGATGGTCGACGAGGTTCTGGTCAACCACCCGCAGCTCGCGGAGAGCATCGCGGCGACAATCGATCCCGCAACGGCCATCGACGAGCTCGAGTTGGACAAGAAGCTCCCGCGGTGGGCACCGTCGGGTCTGGTCATCGCCACCATCAAACGACTGGTGAAGCCGCTGGCCCGGCTCTACGCCGCATTGACCTTCGGCGCGATGGATGACAAGGTCCGAGCGATCGCCGGGGTGGAGTGGACCGACAGTGACGAGCGCAATCTCCGACGGTTCTTCGCGGTGTATCGAGTGCTGCTGCGCGTGCTGCCCGAGCGTCTCACCTACTCGCCGCTCGCCTACCACGCGCGCAAGCACCAGCGCGTGATCAACAAGATGCGCAAGCGCCAGCTGTCGGACTTCACCATGCACGACAAGGGCGAACCGTCGGCGGTGCGCCGCGCCCAGGAGGCCCAGCAAGTCGTGCAGCGCGCGAGTTAGCAACCAGCCTCGTTGACCCGGGAGTCGCACGGCCGACACCCGGGTCAACCCTTGCTCACCCCCGGGCGATTCGCAGCATCCGTCCGACGGTCGCCTGCCACATCGTCCCGTCGGGACCGATCGTGCCGGTCAGTTCGAGCGGCTCGTCGAGAGGCGCCTCGCCGACGGGGAGCGTGACGACGCGACGCCCCGTCGCGAAGTCGGATCCGATCAGGTAGACCGGTCCGAGCTGCTGGGGTCCGGGGCGTAGCGGGCCGTAGCCGAGTGCGTAGACCACGCCGTCGCCGCGGGCGAGCCGAGGCAGCGTCGCAATGCGGTCGTCGTTCTCCCACACGCGCCGACATCCCGACGAGGAGACGTCGACGCGCGTCGACCCGCCGATGAACGGTGCCGACGGTGGTCGCGCCGGGCCCGTCTCCGCCTGCGGCGGGTACTGATAGCCGTAGGTGCTCGGGATGACCAGGGAGTCGCCGCGCGCGAGGATCGAGTTCTCGGTGCCCTGGCCGCTGCGCCCGAATGCGCGTATCCGGCAGACCAGCGCACCGTCGTCGCTGCGGTAGACCAGCAGGTTCGGCGCCGAGGCGGCGTTGTCGACGATGGCGACCCAGCCGGTGCCGCCGGGCCCGAAGTAGGTGGGCGTGGTGCCCGACCCCCAGGTGCGCTGTCCCGGTTTACGAGCCGATCCGCGGTCGTAGGCGCGGCGCCACACGGTGCGCGGCACACCGTCGGCGCCGGCGCGCATCTCGTAGAGGGCGTGCGTCGTCAGCACCGATACGCCCTGGGGCCGGACCGACAGTCCGTTGCCCATCTGCTCGCCGCGCGGCAGGCGCATCGACGCGACGTGCGGGCGCTGGTTCGGTCGCGACGTCACCGTCCCGACGACGCCATTGGTGGTGACGAACCAGAGGCGACCGGAATAGTCGGGGGCGAGTCCGGTGACCGCGTCGCCGCGCGGCAGGTGCCCGGCCAGCGAGACACGATCGTCGACGACGAGTCGCGGCGCGGCCAACCCGCCCCGATGCGCCACGCGGACGATGGCTCCCGATCCGTCGGCGACGACGACGCGGTCGGCGGCATCGAGGTAGCCGTAGACACCGCCGAGCAGTCCACCTTTTGTCAACGGCAGCCGGGCCAACACCGCCGCGGTGCGCGGATGGAAAAGGGTGACGGTAGGGACCACCACTCCACCGGGCCCGAGGAACTGGGTGCACAGCGAGACGGGGATGCCGGCGCGCGTGAGGAACGTCGCGGCGCACGCCCCGCCCGGTATCGACGACGCGGCCAGCCGTGCACGCCGTCCGGGGCCGACGAACGGCGTCGAATCCGTCGACGCCAGGTCGCCGTGTACGAGCGAGGTACCCGGTGGTCCTACGTCGACGCGGAGCGGGCGTTGCGACGCGGAGCCGGGATCGGCGGCGGCAGATGCCGCGAAGGACACGACGACGAGCGCGATCGCCGCCACGACGGCTGTGGACTGGGCGCGCAGCGGGATCAGTCCTCCGGTCGCGGGGTGGCCACCGGTCCGGTCCAGAACGGCGGTTGACTGGGGCCCGACGGTGGTTGACCGGGGCCCGCCGGCAGCTTGTCGCGCCGCGAACCCATGACCCACAAGACGATGCCAGCGATCAGCGCCATGAGCCCGAGGATGACGCCGAAGCTCGCCGCGAAGACGCCGAGGACCCCGCCCATGATCCCGGCGCCCGAGAGTGGCGGCGCGATGGTCACGCCCGCGGAATCACAGGCGACGCGGTAGGTCCCGGATTCGGCGATGACGTAGGAGGCAAAGGAGATCCGCGAGCGCTGGTTGATGGTGACGGAGCTGGTCACGTTGCGGCCCGGCCGCACCGGCGCGGGTCCGGTGATCGCGCAGTTCGGTACCGGTCCGACGTAGACGCCGTTGGCGCCGTAGGTGTACAGCGCGATCTTCTGGTCCTTCTCAAAGCGGGTCTCGACGACGTTGCCCTGGGGCCCGGATACCGCGATCGAGTCGCTGTCGAAGTTCGAAACCTCCCGGACGACGCCGACGACGACGAGCACCGCACCGACGATGGAGGCAATCAGTACAACCGCGCCCCCGATGGTCAGCCATTTCCCGGCGCGCTTCATGATTCGAATTCTCCCACAGCGCCGCAAATCTAGGCTCGGACCAGCCACAACGGCGCATACTGTGTTTCGGCCGAATCCACTCGGAGGTGGTGATGAAGAAGCTGTTCATCTCGTACGCCCGCGAGAACAAGGGCGACGTCGACCAGCTGGTCGAGCATCTGCGCATGATGGGTTACGACAGCTGGGTCGACGTGTCGCTGCGGGCCGGACAGGACTGGTGGGAGGAGATCCTGCGGCGCATCGCCGAGGCCGATGCTTTCGTCGCGGTGGTCTCCCGCAGCGTTCTCGACTCGACGGCCTGTCACCGCGAGTTTGAGTGGGCCGAGAACCTCGGCAAGCTGGTGCTGCCGGTGGCCGTGGACCCTGCCGTGGTCGACCCCGCCGCAGCGCTGCTCCTGCCGAGCCGCTTCGCTAAGCGCCAGATCATCGACTACTCGCAGCCGGAGAAGCGCGCCGAGGCGGCACTGCTGCTCCAAGGCGGTTTGGGTGCGTTGCCGCCGTCGCCACAGCTGCCGGATCCGTTGCCCGATCCCCCAGCCGCGCCGCTGTCCTACCTGAGCGACGTCGTCGACCTGGTCACCCAGCCCAACCCGCTCGACCATGAACAGCAGCGCCAGATCCTGACACGCCTCGAGCCGGCACTTCGCGCCGTCGATCCCGACGAGCGGCGTGCCGGCCAGGACCTCCTCCGACGGTTCGCCCAGCGCGAGGACCTCTACGCCGACGTCGACCGCCGCATCACCCGGTACAGCGAAGGTTCGCCGGGGTATCCGCCGCCCGAACCACCGCCGACAGGGTATGCGCCTGGACCGCCCACACCGGGGCCGCAGCCGACTGTACCGACGCCCCAGACGCCGACGCCCCAGCCACCCGCGCCACCGCCACCTCCCCGTCGTCACGTCGCGAAACAGTCGTCGTCAGCCGTGACGGTAGTGGGCACGTCGTGGGCGGACTGGCGAGGCCGGTACAGCGTCCTCGCCGGCGTCGTCCTCATCGCGATCGCAACGGCATACGGAATCGTGCCGTGGCGTTCGGTCCGACTCGGCGCCTACTGGACCATCAGCCTGACCTGGCTGGTGATTATCGGGACCGTTGTGGGAATCGGCCTGCTCGTGCCCGGCGTGCGACGGGGCTCTGCCGTGCGAACCATTCTGGGAACGGCGATCACCGCGCTTGGGGCTACCACTGCGGTCATGCTCGGACTGAGTGGACTGAGTGCCACCAAACGCCCGCGGCCATCAATCTCGTCGCAGGACTCGCTCTACGATCGTGGACGGAGACTCTGGCGCGAGGACCTTTTCCGAGGGTCGACCCTCGTCCTGATCCTCCTGGTCATCGGCATACTTCTCATCGCACTCGCAATGTGGCAGAGCCAGCCGTCACCGGTGCCCGACAACGCCTTGTGGTGGCTCGGTGGCGGTGTCGCAATACTCACCGCCCTTGCGGCCCTGAACAACCCCCGGCACTTCTGGGGGTACGAATCCGGCGACGGCATCTACGAGCAGGACATGGCAGACGGAATGGTGGCAATCCTCTGGGCCACCGGGATCACAGCCTTGATCCTCCTGGCCGCGGGTACGTTCCTGTGGCTGCGGTCGCGCCGGAGCGACACCGCGACGCCGGTTCAGTCCGACAACGCCTCGAGCAGATAGCTCACCGCGGGCATCAGGTTGGTCAGCATGCCCACGTTATGCGTCCACCCGCCCGGTAGCGGCGGCGTGCCGTCGACGGTCATCGTGACGGGTACTCCTTTGCCGCGCCACTCGTCGTAGAGCCGACGCACCTGGGCGTAGGGCACGACGTCGTCGGCGGGTGCGCTCTCCAACAGCACCGGTACGGTGGGCTTGCCGCGGCCGATGCGTTGGTCGTCGACGGCTTTGAGGAATTCGGGCGAGCGTCGGATGAGGGCGCCGAAGGATTCGCCGGTATTGGTCCACTCGCTGGTGCGCCGGTTACCGAAAGTCCGCCCGGTGTCGAACACGCACTGCTGGGCCACCGTCGCGAGCATCGCCTTGCCCGCCGGGTTCAGCTCGCGGTCAAGGATCTCCTTCACCTTCGGGTAGCGCACGGCCAGGCCGTTGAAGAAGTAGCCGATGGACCCGGCGTCGTTGCCGTCGGCCCTGTCGATGACGCTGAGCACGTCGGCGACGGGGGCGCCGGCGTAAGCGGCGCGGATGTCGAGCTCGCGGGCGTAGTCCGGTGCAAGTTCTGCAGCGGCAGCCGCCGCGGAACCGCCCTGCGAATACCCGGAGAACGCGACGGGCGCGTTTCCGGGAGCGTCGGCCAACCTCAGCGCGGCCCGGGCCGCATCGATCATCGCGTAGCCCTGCTCGGCGCGGTTGAGGTAGGTCGCCATGCCCGGGGTGCCCATGCCGACGTAGTCGGGGATCGCGACCCGCACACCGTTGTTGAGGAGCAGGTACAGCTCCGGGGCGGTGTAGTTGAGTGCGACGCTGCCCTTGTCCTGGAAGGCGACCGGGGTGTTCATGGTCTTCGACGTGGCGCACTGGTCGCCCTGTCCGACGGTGGCCGGGCCCATCACGACCGTCGGGCGCGGGCCGCGTCCCCGCCACGCCGCGATGGGTTCGACGACGACGCCGGTGGCCGCCACCGGGTCTTTGTCCTGGTAGCTGGTCATGTACATGATCCGCGTCGCCGTGCCCGGCCACGGCCCGCTGAATCCGGGGACCTGCAGCACCAACGGGATCGGTTGCGACCGCAGGATCACCCCGGGCGCGGAGTTGCCCGGGCTCAGTTGCGCGGGCGGCGTGTAGAAGTCCGCGGCGATGGCGCTCGACGACCCGACGACCAGCCCAGCCATCGACACGGCAACAGTGACCGCAGCAGCGCACCACCGACCGTTTCGCCGGCGGTTGCCAATGATTGCGGGCACCATGAAGCCGAAGTTACGCGCCCCCGAGGCAAGCGCGGTAGGACCGTTTCCCTACCGCAACCCGCTGTTCTCAGATCGAGACCCTGCGGGTGGTCGGGACGTGATCAGTCCTCGTCGTCGGCGTCGGCGGCGTCGTTGCGCTCCTTGGCGATCTCCAATGCGCGCTTCGCGGTGGCCTCGTCCGGGTAGGGGCCCATCCGGTCGAGCACACTGCCGTGCTTGCCCTGGGTGACCTTGCCGGTGGAGATCTCGTAATACCACTGATCGTCGTCGCTCATAGCGTTCAGCCTATCGGTCCGACGCACGCACCGGACCGCTAAGCTCGCCTCCGATAACTACGCGAGGAGGGGTCGTGGGGCACATCAACCACGAGAACACGATCGAGGTGCCGATCGACACGGTGTGGGACTACATGTCGGAGGTGTCGAACCTGCCGGAGTGGATGTTCGGCCTGTCGGAGATGACGCCGCTGACCGACCAGACCCGCGGCGAGGGCGCGCGGTTCCAGCTGCGGATGAAGGTCGGCGCACGTATCGACTCGGTCCTCAAGGTCACCCGCTGGGTCGACGGTCGCGAGATCGACACGGCGTCGCTCTCCGGCTTCGAGAACAAGACCCGTTGGAAGCTCACCGAGATCGACCCGCAGACGACGCGGATCGCCGTCGACATCGAGTACAACTTCCCCGGCGGCTTCGCCGGCAAAGCGCTCTCCAAGCTGTTCGAGCCGGGGGTCCACGCCGCCGTGTCAGCCTCCGATCACAAGCTGAACTCGATCCTCAAGGCTCTCTAGCGCTCCAGGCGCGCGCCGAGCGAGTCTCCCGCCCGCCGCGATACAGCCCCGGTGTCTCACCACCATGGTGCCAATCGCCGGATCGATGGTGGGTTTCCGAAATGCGGCGGGCGAGCCAAGGCCGTCGAGTGGGCCATCCCCGACCGCCGAGTGGGTCGTGTCGGATCGCCGAGTGGGTCATTCGGAAATATCTGCCTCTAGCTGCACAATTAGGTGTTGTTATCGAACAGTTATTCGGATAGAGTCAGGGCATGGGACGCACAACATGCACTGAGGACGGGGTTGGTCCGCGGATCGACCCCGCCGACGGCGTGTTGGCGGCCGAACGCGAAGCCGCGGCCGAACCCGGCCCGGTGTGTGACGGTGATCCCTGCCTCGAAAGTGACCCGGGTGCCGGTTGCCTTGAGGTGGAAGTCTTCGACCCTGACCCGGGTCCCGATTACAGCGATGCCCACCTCGACGACGGCGATGCCGGCCTGTGGGCTGATCGGGCCCACGCGTTGGATGCGGCGATGACCGTCACCGTCGGCGAACCCGCCTGGACCATCGATGTGTTGGCTGATGCGGCGAAGCCGAATGCGATGATCGCCTGGACCGAGTACCGCGAGATCGGTGCGATGCACGCCCATTTGAAGTTGCACGGCAAGCCGCAGGCCTCAGCGCGCGGGGTGAAGATGATCGACATCGAAACCCAGGCCGCCGCCCGGATCGCCATGTCCCAGGGCTTGACCCAGCATCAGGGCGACAAGTGGCTATCGGAGGCGATCGCCATGCGCGACCGCCTCCCCAAGGTCGGTGAGCAACTACGCGTCGGCACGATCACGCCGCGGCAGTTCCGGCGGATCGTCGCCCAAACCGAGTTGATCGACGACCAGGACTGGGCACCCGAGGTTGATGCCGCCATCGCCGACATCCTCGGTGCCCGCGGCGGGGCCGGCACGTGGTCGAACCGGCGCCTGGTCGACATGGTGGATCAGGTCATCTTCCGCCACGACCCTGATGCGGTACGGCGTCGGCATGAGAAGGCCAAGAAGGCCCGCTCGGCGTGGATCCTGCCCGGTAGTGACGGGATGGCCACCCTGGGTGCCACGATGACCGCCCACAACGCGGCCATCGCCTACAACGCAGTCCTGGCCCTGGCCGCAATGGTCTGCCCGCACGACACCCGATCGCGCGATGCCCGCAGCAGCGATGCCCTGTTCGCCCTGCTGACCGGCACCGCCTTCGAATGCGACTGCGCGCGAGATGACTGTGCCGCGGAGATCCCCGACCCCGACGCACTCGCGGTGCTCATCCGCGACCGCGAGAACACCGCCACCGCCAAGGGCCGCGTCCTGGTCCACGTCATCGCCGACCAAACCACCGTCGACGGACGTGACGACAACCCCGCGTTCATGGACGGCCACGGCGTCATCTCCGCCGCCCATCTGCGCGACCTGTTGGCCCGCGACGACGTGCGTGTACGCCCCCTCAACCCGCAGTCCGGTGAGGAAGCCGAGACGTCGCTGCCCACCCATCTGCCGTCAGACCCGTACCGTCCCTCGACGGCGCTGGACACGTTCGTCCGCGCGCGTGACGGGTATTGCTGCGTGCCCGGCTGTGACCAGCCCGCGTGGAAGTGCGACATCGACCACGTGCGCGAGTACGACCACGACGATCCCAGCGCAGGTGGGCAGACCAGCCCCGACGAACTCGGGGCCAAGTGCCGGCTTCACCACAACTTGAAGACCTTCGCCGACGGGTGGATCGACGACCAATACCGCGACAGCGATGGCCGCCTGGTGTCGGAAGTGGTGTCACCGGAAAAGGTCCGGTTCCCCGGGCCCGCCGAAACCAACGCGGACCTGTTCCCGAGCCTGAACACCATCACCTGGCATGACCCGGATCCCGATACAACCGCGCGGCCCGAACAGCCGAAGCGGCCCAAGCCTCGTGATCGCACCAAGGACAAGCACCGCCGACGACGAGCCGAACGCGCCGCCAACCGCCGACACCGACTCGCCGAGGAATGGCAGCATGCCGAACAGGAATACCACCGACGCCGCGAACACCCCCGCGAAACCGACGGCGACCCGCC
>CAZVVS010000002.1:0-38387 GCA_964630585.1 uncultured Gordonia sp. | reverse complement strand
GTGGACCGATACCGGTCTGGCCTATGACGTCGCCGAGTACGGAGGATAGCCATGAGTGCCCGCATGCGCCTGGTGCACAGCACCGGCTTCACCTACTCGGCCCCGGTGATGACCTCGTTCAACGAGGCACGAATCACGCCGCGCAACGACTCGCGCCAGACCAGCGTCGTCGACCACGTCGACACCACCCCCGGCGCCCGACAGTTCACGTTCACCGACTACTGGGGCACCAAGGTCACGGTCTTCGACCTGCACATCCCCCACGACCGGCTCGAGGTAGTCGGGACCGCCGTCGTGGAGACGGAGAACGAGGCCCGCAGCGAGGAGGCGGCCTCCGTCGACTGGGTCCAGCTGCGCCACGGTTCGGTCGTCGACGAATACGACGAGATGCTGCAGCCCACCGTGTACACGCCGCACCACCCCGAGCTCGTCGAGTTCGCCGCCGCGGCCGCCGCGGGACTCACCCCGGCAGCGGCGGCGGAGGCGGTCGTGACCGGGGTCTACGACGCACTCACCTACGAGGCCGGCACCACCGAGGTGCACTCGACCGCGATTGAGGCGTGGCACCAGCGCAAAGGGGTGTGCCAGGACTACGCGCACATCTCCCTGGTCATGCTGCGCAGCCTCGGCATCCCGGCGCGCTACGTCTCGGGCTACCTTCACCCGCACAACGACGCTGGTATCGGCGAGACCGTCGAGGGCGAGAGCCACGCCTGGATCGAGGTGTGGACCGGCGGTTGGTGGGGCATCGACCCGACCAACAACAAGTTCATCGACGACCACCACGTCTCCGTCGGCACCGGCCGCGACTACGCGGACCTACCGCCGATCAAGGGCATCTACACCGGCAGCGGCGAATCCGAGCTCGACGTGTCCGTGCGGATCACGCGCCTGGCGTAAACGCGCTTGACGGCCGTCCTAGGCTGATACCGATATGTGGATCGGCTGGTGTGAATTCGATTACCTCCTCGGCGACGTGCACTCGCTCAAGCAAAAGCGGTCGACGGTCAAGCCGATGGTCGCCGAGATCAAGAGGCGCTTCAGCGTGAGCGTGGCTGAAGTCGGCCACCTCCACCTGCACCGCCGGGCCGCGATCGGCGTCGGTGTTGTCGGCCCCGACCACGGCCACCTCGTCGACGTCCTCGACGAGATCGAGCGGTTCGGCGCCTCCCGGCCCGAAGTCGAGTTGGTCGCCGTGCGCCGCCGCATCATCGCCGCCGACGACGTCGACTGATCGGTTTCCCGACGAGACGCCGACGACGGTGACGTTTCGGCTGCTACGCACGCAGCGACTGGTAGGCCTGCGTCTCCAGCTCCAGATAGCCCAGGATCGAGGCTGGGTCGGCGAACGGGAGGATCTGGGTGCCCCACATCCCGGCGAGATCGGCGTCGCGGTCGACCCAGTAGTACAGGTTCGCCAGCCCGGCCCAGCCCAGCGAGCCGGCGGTCCGGCCGGTCGGCGCCTGTTCCTCGTTGACCATGAACGTGTGTGCCCAGCCCTTGCGCTGCCCGGGGAAGAACTCCGCGTCGTGCGAGAGCTCCGGCTCCACCCCGCGCAGCATCGTCACCCGCAGGTCGCCGCGCAGGTCGTTCTTGACTGCGGCGGCGATGGTCTCGGGCTTCAGCACCCGTCCGTGCTCGCCGTTGCCGTCGCCCAGCCACAGCCGCAGGAACTTCGTGTAGTCCGGGATCGTGGAGTACAGCCCGTGGCCGCCCATGTCGATCTCGGGGGGCTGGGGCAGGACCAGCCCCGTCGGGGTCAGTGATCCGTCCTCACCGCGTTGGTGGATCTCCGCGCGTCGAGCGGCCATCGACGGCGTCATGGTGAACGCCGTGTCGGTCATGCCCAACGGCGCAAAGACGCGGTGCGCCATCACCTCGCCCAGGCGCTGGCCGCGGATCGCCTCGACCACCAGCCCGGCCCAGTCCATGTTGGTGTCGTAGTGCCACCGAGTGCCCGGGTCGAAGAGCAGCGCTGAACCTGGTCATCGTCATGTCGCCGACCGGCACCGAGTACATCGCCGATTGCGGCAGTGCGCCGCGGCCCACCGTGCGCACGTCATAGTGCATGTACTTCTCATCGGTCCACGCGCGGATCGCATCCCAGTCCGACTCGGGCCGCACCGGCCCGCGCCGGTCGGCCGGCCGAGGGTCCAGCTCGCCCAACACGGCTTTGAGTGTCGCCAAGAACCACGGTGAGCACAAGGGTGACCCGCCGGTCGGCGCTGGCACAGAATGGTCGACATGACGCACCGAATGCACCGCGCCATGCGATGTCGCTGATCTGAGTCGCCCCATCCCGTTCCACCCGAATTCCCCGACCTTTCAAGGAGGTCTCTTTCGTCATGCCCGAAAACCGCACCGAAGAGCGGCTCGATGCCGCGGCGGCCCCGTTGCAATTCGCGTACTGGGTGCCCAACGTCAGTGGCGGCCTCGTCGTCTCCACCATCGAGCAGCGCACTGATTGGAGTTACGACTACAACCGGCGGCTGGCCGTGCTCGCCGAGAACAACGGCTTCGACTACGCGCTGAGCCAGGTCCGCTACATCGCCTCCTATGGGGCGGCCTACCAACACGAGTCGACGAGCTTCTCCCTCGCCCTGCTCCTGGCCACCGAGCGGCTCAAAGTCATCGCCGCCGTGCACCCCGGTCTCTGGCAGCCCGGCGTGCTGGCCAAGCTGCTCGCCACCGCGGACCAGCTGTCCGGCGGCCGCGCCGCGGTCAACGTGGTCAGCGGATGGTTCAAAGATGAGTTCACCAAGCTCGGCGAACCGTGGCTCGAACACGACGAGCGCTACCGCCGCAGCGAGGAGTTCATCAACTACCTGCGGGCGATCTGGACGTCGGAGAGCGCCGAGTTCAACGGCGACTTCTACCGGCTGCACGACTTCGACCTGAAGCCCAAGCCCGTCGACGTCGCCGGAAGGCCGCACCCGGAGATCTTCCAGGGCGGCAATTCGACGGCGGCCCGGGCAATGGCCGGGCGCGTCTCGGACTGGTACTTCAGCAACGGGAAGGACTTCGACGGCATCACCGAGCAGGTCATCGACGTCAATACCGAGGCCGCACTGCACGGCCGCACCGTCAAGTTCGGGCTCAACGGCTTCCTCATCGGTCGCGACAGCGAGCGGGAGGCCCGTGACGTGCTGCGCGAGATCGTCGACAAGGCCGATCCCGAGGCCGTCGCCGGCTTCGGCTCGGCGGTCAAGCAGGCCGGTCAGTCGACCTCGAACGGCAAGGGCATGTGGCAGGACTCCGAGTTCGCCGACCTGGTCCAGTACAACGACGGATTCCGCACCGGACTGGTCGGTACGCCCGAACAGATCGCCGAACGGATCGTCGCCTACAAGACCCGTGGGGTGAACCTCTTCCTACTCGGCTTCCTGCACTACCTCGAAGACGTCGAGTACTTCGGGACGAGGATCCTGCCGCTCGTGCGGGAGTTGGAGGCCGATCTGGCCACCAGCGGACGCCTCGAGTCCGAGCTGGTCGCCAACGGGATCCTCGCCTGATTCCCAGCCCAACCAACCAACCAACCAACCAACCAACCAACCAACCAACCAAAGGACACATGATGACCGTCACCCTCGACAACGACACCGACCTCCAGGCCCGATTCGCCGAGGCGCTGCGCCGCGCCGACGTGGTCGCCGCCGAACTGCGGGCCACCGCCGCCGAACGAGACCGGGCCAACGCCGATCCGGTCGCCGAGATCGACCTTCTCCGCCAGGCCGACCTCCTCCAGGTGGGCGAGCCCGTCGAGTTCGGCGGCTCGGGCCTCGACTACGGCCAGAGCCAACAGATCACCCGGCGCATCGCCCGCGGCGACACGTCGATCGCCCACCTCCTCGGCTACCACTACGCCCAGCAGCGCATCCCCCACCTGTTCGGCACCCCCGAGCAGGCTCAGGAGATCTCCCGGCGCAACGCGCACGAACGGCTCTTCTGGGGCGGCGTGCAGAATCCGCGCGGCGGATCCGCGCTGGAGCTGACCCGAGACGGGGACGGCTACCGCCTCAACGGCCGACGCACATTCGCCTCCGGTGCCAGCGTCGCCGACTGGCTCTCGGTCACCGCCGTCTTCGAGGGCGATCTGGTGTTCCTGGCGCTGCCCCGCGACATCGAGGGATTCCGGCCGCTCGGCGACTGGGACAACATCGGGCAGCGACTCACGGACTCGGGCGGTGTCGAGTTCGTCAACACCCCGGTGTCCCGTTCGCAGATCCTCGGCGACGACCCGCTGACCGGCAAGGAGTTCTCCGCGTTCCAGACCTTGGTCACGCCGCACTGGCAGCTCGCCTTTGTGAACTTCTACATCGGCACCGCCGAGGGCGCACTCGCCGAGGCATTGGACTGGACCCGGCTCAACGCCAGCGCGTGGGAAACCTCCGGGCTCGAATCGGCCATCGACGATCCGTACATCCTCGAACTCGTCGGCGAACTGAAGTCGCAGATCACGGCGGCCGCGCTCCTGGCCGACCGGGCCGGCGACGCGCTCGCGCAGGCCCTGGCCTTCGGTCCCGAGCTCTCCGCAGAACAGCGGGCCGAGGTGGCCGTGGCGATCGCCGAGGCCAAGTACCTCACCACCAAGGTCTCACTCGAGGCGGCGTCGCGCCTCTTCGAGATCCAGGGTGCCCGGGCCACCACCAGCGCGTACGGATTCGACCGGCACTGGCGCAACCTGCGCACCCACACCGTGCACGATCCGGTCGCCTACAAGGCGCGCGAGGTCGGCGACTGGACGCTGAACCAGCGCGCACCGCAGTTCAGCCTCTACAGCTGAGATGACTGAACTGCTCAGCACCGATCAGGAATCGGGTGTCGCACGCATCGTCGACGATGCCGAGGCGATCACCGTCGCGCGGTCACTCGCGTCCGCCGTCGCGGCGGGCGCGGGTGACCGCGACGCGGTGCGCGTACACCCCCACGACGAGGTCGCGGCGCTCTCCGCGTCGGGACTGTTGGCCATCACCGTCCCCGCGGCGTTCGGCGGTGCCGACGTCACGCCGACTACGCTGGCGCGCGTGGTCGCACTCCTCGCGGCCGCCGACCCGTCGCTCGCCCAGATCCCGCAAAGCCATTTCACGTTCTTGGAAGCCCTGCGGCGCAACGGTTCTGCGGCACTGTCCAGCCGCGTGTGGCCGCGAATCCTCGACGGCGCCCGCTTGGCGAACGCGCAGACCGAGCGTGCCGGCAAGACCGTCACCGACGATGCGACGACGCTGCGCACCACGCCCGGCGGCTTCCTATTGTCGGGCGTCAAGTACTACTGCACCGGTGCCCTGCACGCCGACATTCTGGCGGTACGCGCCGTCGACGTGACGGGCCGCAAGGTCGTCGCGTACGTGGCCGCCGACGCACCCGGAATCACCATCGTCGACGATTGGGACGGGTTTGGTCAGCGCACCACCGGCAGCGGCACGGTGGGATTCGACCGCGTCGCGGTACGTGAGGACCAGGTCCTCGACTTCACCGCGCTGCTCGAGAAGCCCGGCACCTATGGCGCCCGGGCGCAGCTGATCCACGCCGCCATCGACGTGGGTATTGCTCGTGGGGCGCTCGACGCGATCGTTCCGGCTGTCAACGGCGCGCGGCCCTGGTTCGAATCGGCCGGGCCCACAGCGGCCGACGACCCCTACCTGATCGCCCAGGCCGGCGATCTCGAGTTGGCAGTGCGGTCGGCGGAGTCGCTACTACTGACCGCGGCGCAGCGCATCGAAGACGCCGACCGGGAGTCGACCGCTGACCCGACCAGTCGCACATCCTCGTCGGTCCGTGACCGGATCGCCGAGGCTTCGTTGGCGACCGCCGCCGCCAAGGTGGCGGCCGGTCGAGCGGCACGCCGCGCCGGATCGGAACTCTTCGACTTCGGCGGCACCCGCTCGGCGTCGGAACGGGCCAATCTGTCGCGCTTCTGGCGCGATGCCCGCACGCACACCCTGCACGACCCGGAGCGCTGGAAGCTCCACCACCTGGGCCGGTGGGCCCTGGGACGGCATCAGCCACCCACCCACACCTCCCTCTGACCAACACACTCAACCCTTGAACACCGAAAGCGCACGATGACCGTCAAACTGCACTGGTTCCTCCCGACCTATGGCGATTCCCGCTCGATCGTCGGCGGGGGCTACGGCGTCCCCACCGGAACAGCCGGAGGTGATCGGGACGCGAGCATCGGGTACCTCTCCGCGATCGCCCGCGCGGCAGAGGACTTCGGGTTCACCGGTGCACTCACCCCGGCCGGGCCGTGGTGTGAGGACGCATGGATCACCACGGCGATGGTGGCGCGCGAAACGGACCGCCTCGCTTTCCTGCTCGCACTGCAACCCGGGCTGATCAGTCCGACGCTGGCCGCACAAATGGCCGCCACTTTCACCAAGCACGCCCCCGGCCGCCTGCTCATCAACGTCGTCACCGGCGGGGAGACCTCGACCCAGTTGGCCTACGGCGACTCGTTGGACAAGGCCGGCCGCTACGCACGCACCGACGAGTTCCTCGACATCGTGACCGCGTTGTGGCGCGGCGAGACGGTGGACTACGCGGGCGAGTATCTGCAGGTACAGGGCGCGACGCTGCCCACTCTGCCGGTTCCCTCACCCCCGCTGTACTTCGGCGGCTCGTCGGCCCCCGCCGGCCCGGTGGCCGCCAAGCACACCGATGTCTACTTGACGTGGGGCGAGCCGCTTGACGCGGTGGCAGGCAAGATCGCCTGGATCCGGGAGCTCGCCGCGCAACGAGGCCGCGACGTCCGGTTCGGTATCCGCCTGCATGTCATCGCCCGCGACACCTCGGAGGCGGCGTGGGCCGAGGCCGCACGTTTGCTGTCAGCCCTCGACGAGGAGACCGTTGCCGCCGCTCAGGCGGGGTTGGCGCGCAGCGAGTCCGCCGGACAGGCCGCGATGCGTGATCTGCACGCCACGAACCGCAGCGACGGATCCTGGCGTGATCCGCGGTCGTTGGAGGTCGCCCCGAACCTGTGGGCGGGGGTCGGACTTGTGCGCGGCGGCGCCGGGACTGCACTGGTCGGCAGTCACCGCGAAGTCGCCGATGCGATCGGCGCCTACGCGGCGCTGGGAATCGACGAGTTCGTCCTGTCCGGCTACCCGCACCTCGAGGAGCTCTACTGGTTCGGCGAGGGCGTCATCCCCCAATTGCGCCTGGCCGGCTTGTTCGATGGCGGCCCCGGCCGCCACGCCGACGACCCACGGTTCGCGGGCTCCGGTTTCGGTTCGCCCTTCCTGCCACCCGTCCTCCCCTCCACCCCCGCCGCTCCGACGGCGTGACCGAGACAGCCAGCATCGAGAAAGGAACCACCGTGTCCACATCCACCGTGGCCAGACCCGCCCCGGCACCAACCGATCCGGATGAGTTGCGCCGCGCTTTCGCGCACGTCCCGTCGGGGCTGGCGATCGTCGCCGCACTCGGTCCCGACGGCCCGATCGGCCTGCTCGTCGCCTCCTTCACGTCGGTATCCCTCACCCCGCCGCTGGTGTCGGTGAACATCGGCCACTCGTCGACGACGCTGCCCCAGCTGCGCGACCAACTCCATTGGGGCATCAGCATCCTGGGCGAGGACCAGGAGTCGGTGACCGAGCGCTTCCGGCGCCCGGCGCACGAGCGCTTCGCCGGACTGGGCTGGAGCTCGACGATCGACGGGGCCGTCCACCTGCACGGCGCGTCCGCCGGCTTCACCACCCGCCTCAACCGCCTGATCCCCGCGGGCGACCACTCGATCGCCATCCTGGAGGTCGACGATCATTTCGCGACTCTGGAGAGCACCCCCCTGGTGTTCCACCGCAGCCGATTGCACCGCATCGAGTCCGAGGGGGCGGCGTGAGCGGGGCGGCGGCGCTGCGCCTCGCGGTCGAGGCCGACGGGCAATGGCGGGAAGTCACCGCGGCCGGCCCGGGCCGCGTCGAGCGGTTCCGAGCCCCGGCCCTACGCGATGCCGCAGACAAGACCGCCCGCTGCGCCGCGGCCGCATTCGTGGATCTTGACGTTTATCTGGCCGACTCGGTTCCGGCGGCCTTCGCCGGACTCGCGCGGCAACGACCGGGTTGGGTTCCGGGACGCCGTGAGGAAACCCTCGTCCATGCCGGCACACCGGCCACCCTCGCGGGTCTACTCGCCGACATCTGGTCGGTGCGCGTCGCCCACGGAGTGACGCTGCGACCCGCGGAGCCCGCGGCACTAGGTCAACGGTTGGCCGAGCAGGTCATTCCGCTTCTCGCCGAGCGCGGCGTGCTCGTCTCCCTGCCGCCGGAGTCGCAGCCGGAACCAGCAATACACCGACCACCGCCGACGCACTGAAACAGACGAGCGCGACCCACGGCCACCAGCTGAGTTGGATGCTGTCGCCGCGCAGCTGGACCGACGAAGCTCGCAATGCCGCCTCTTGGCGGACCGGGTCGCGCAAGAACCACACGACCGCGGCCACCGCCGCAAGCGAGCAGGCAATGGTCAGATAGGCCGCCCACTGCGCCCGATAGCGCGGGCCCACCCGGCTCATCGCGAGGACGACCAGTGCCGCGGTGAGGCCCAGGAGCACCGCCCCCAGGCTCCCACCGGCCCCTATGGCGCTGACGGCGCGCTCCACCCCCGGTTTGACGACCTGCTGCCGATCCAGTCCGACGGTGTCTGGTACCGACGAGCCCTCACCGCGGACCCAGACCGACAGGAGGGCGGCGCCGGCAATCGTCGCAAGCACCAGCAGGACAGCCGACCAGACGCCCCCCGGGCGCCGCGCGATCACGGCGTGGGCGTCGGCGCGGGCGCGCCCTTCGTCCCACCGAGCCCCGGCACGGTCGTACCGTCCTGGGGTACGCCGCCGATCCCGGCAACGTCGGTGATCAACCAGTTCTCGTCACGGTCGAGGGTGATCGTGTACGGGGTGATCGTGTTCAGCCCGGTCGGATTCTGTGTGCTGGTCATCCGCGTGGACACGAAGACCTGAACGACGAACTGACGATCGGCGCGGATGTCGACGGTCTTCGCGGCGACCAGAGTGGCGGTCTGGGTCCACTGCACTTCCTGCAGCAGCGGCGTCAGGGTCTTGACCGCGACGTCGAAGCGCGCGTGAAGCGGCTGCGCGGTCCCCTTCTTCAGCGCATCCGACCACGGCTTGAGATCGTTGTAGTTGAAGGTTGCTGCGCGGACCGCGTAGTCACCCGCCACGGTCTCGGCGGCCTGCTTGTCGGCGTCAAGGGTCCGCAGGTCGTCGAGCTGACTGTTGCGGGACACGAACAGCGCCGCCAGGACTGCCGTCGCGACCAGCGCCAAGGCGCATACAAGGGCGAGCGCGGCGATCACCCGGTGCTTGCGGGGATCGAGGTAGGCCGTCCACCTGTCGGGTGCGCCCAACTCGGCCCGCACACGGGCCTCGGTCTGTGCTTCGGCGTCCTTACGGGCCTGGTCGATCCGTTCCTCCACGGCCCGCTGCTGGCGCTTCTTCTCCTTCTTGAGCCTCTTCGCCTCTCGGGCGGCCGCGTCAGCAGCGGCCGTATCGGGCGCCGCGTCGTCCGACGGATCGGCTTTCGACGTCGCATCGTCGCTCATCGGTGGTCCTCACTAATACTCAGCGGGCGCACTCGTCGAGCGGCCCGGCCCTGTTGAAACGGATCCTACTGGGGCACCACGATGGTCAGCCGCAGCGCGTCGCCGGGCAGAGACCGCATGGCCTGCTCCATCAGCGCGGAGATGCTCACCGAGTCGAAGATCGATGCACCGGCCAGCCGGGCGGTGGGAACCAGCGCCTCGGCCAAGCGCGCGATGGGCGGCACCAACTCACCGACCACCGCGGCAGACTTCTGCAATGCGGGCTTCCAGCGCTCCCCGATGATCCGCCCGCCATCGGTGTAGTCAGCGAACGGCTTGACGGCGGTGATGACATCGGAGAGGTTGACACCGGCGGTCAGCAGCTGCGGCTTCGTCGCCCGCAGCGACGGCCCGATCCAAGCGCCGTCGCTGACCATCGGCGCTGCGTTGCGCATGATCTTTACCAGTGCGGGCTCCGAATAGATCATCGACGCCGCGAGCACCTTCGCAGCCGGGGTCAGCCGCTCGACGTCGCCCTCGGTGCCCGCCAGCGCGACCCGGAGCGTGTCCACCAGGTTGTTCACCTCGGCGGGATCGAACTGATCGAGCAGGGTCTGCGTCGAGCCCAGCAGTTCGGGAACCGACGCCGGTATGTCCACGACCCCGGCCGAGAACTGCTGACCGTTGCTGATCATCGGTCCACTGTCGACCCGCGGGAGGAACACGAGTGCCGATTCCCCCAGCATCGACTGGTTGGAGATCATGATCTCGCTGGCGACCGGAATCTTGTTGGCAGCGTCGTAGGCCACGTCGATGACCACGTTATCGCCGGTGAAACGGACCTCGCGCACATCGCCGATGACTGCTCCGCGGAGGGACACCGCCGACCCGGCGTGCAGGCCGTTGGATTTGGGCGCGGTGATCGTCACCGTCGTCATCGACGTCAGCATCCGCGTGTTCAACACACCTATCGCCAGGTACCACACCGAGGCGATGAGCACGGCGATGGTGGCCAGCAGGGCGAGGATGAATCGTCGGCTCACCGCAGTGCCCCGATCATGTGCAGGACCGCCGAGACCGATCGGGTCACGTCGCGGTCACCGGCCGAAACCCGGGTGATCGACACCGACGGATTCTCGGCAAACGGGATCAGTTTGTTCTTGGTCACGTCGATCAACGCCCCGGCGTTGCCGTTGAACTGCGTCGAATGCACCGAATAGCTGCGGAGCAGGGGCACGAGTCGGTCGAGGAAGGGGTTCAACTCGGCGAGTCGCGGAGTCAGCCAGGCCAGGCCGTGCGCGAGACGGCTCGAACCCGCGACGAGTTTGAAGCCTTCGTTGACAGCGTTGAAGACCTCTTTCAAGCCATTGATCCCGGCGGGCCCGAAGGAGTAGCCCAGGGCTGCGGGGTCGCTGGCGATCTCGCCGGTCACGCCGTACAGGGAGTCGATGATCGCGTCGAGGGAGTTCGTCTCGGTGGCCAGGTCGGTCACGGCCATCGCGGTGCTGCGCGATGCGGACCGCAGGCTGCCGTTCCCGACGTCGATCGAACTGTTCATCTTCCGCACCGCATCCTGCGCGCGCATGATCGACCCACCCGACATGAAGTCGGCCAGGTTGGTCAAGATGTCCTCGACCTGGGGGCCGGGGTCGGAGTCGGCCAGTCCGATGACCGCCCCGTCGCCCATCGGCGGCCCACCCGATCCGGCGGCGGGCGGGGTCAGCGCGACATAGATGTCGCCGAGCATCGTCAACTGCCGCAGTTCAGCCGTGGTGCCCTCACGCAGTTCCACGCGCGGATCGACGGCCAACTTCAACCGCGCAGCGTCGGGCTGCAGACCGATCGATTCGACGGCGCCGATCGGCGTTCCCCGCGACAGCACGCGCGCGCCCAGCGGAAGATTGACTGCCGAGACGAAATCCACGTACAGAGTCTTGGAATAGTCCGACGACGACGTCAGCCGCGGCAGGAAGTTGGCCGGGTTCTGCGAATGCCCGGCGATGACCAGGATCAAGGCGATGACGATCGTCGCCACGCACAGCCCCAGCTTCACCGCGGATGCACTCAAACTCTTCATCGCGAACCTCCCTGGATGGCTTGTGTGACGAGCGCGCCGAGGTCGACCACGGCGCGCTCCGGGGCACGCGGGTCGCAACTGCCCTTCTTCGCCTGGTTCATCGCCGCGCACAGCGCCGCGCTTCCACCCGGCGTGCGCGCCTCGACGCGCGGAGCCCGCACACTCACCCGGATCCCGCCGCTGCGACTGCTCACCGACTTCTGCAGCGACGCCGCGATTCCGGGTAGCTGCTTGATCATCGCCGTCAGGTCATCGATCCCGGCCAAGCCGACTTTGATGAACGGCATCGAATCATCGGTGATCGACATCATCGGCGGGACCACGTTGCTGAACAGGTCGTCCATGCCCGGACCGGCCTCGCCCAATCCGTTGAAGATGTAGACGAAGCTCTTGAACAGCGACCCCATGAAGTAGGTGAGGTCCGCGGAGTTCTTCCCGATGTCGGTGATCGCCGCCCAGTTGCGGCCGGCGACGTCGGTCAGCACGGCCAGGTTGTCGAAGACCGCGCGCATCTGGGAAAGGAACTCGTCCGGGTCGGACATGAAACCGGCGATGTTCTTGATCGTCTGGTTCAGATCGCCGCCGGTGCCGACCAGCTGCTTGTCCGCCTCGGCGATGAGTGAACCGACTGGTGCCGCGGAGTCGTCACCGGGCCCGCCGAGCTTCTCGAACAGGGTGGTGAACGACTGGAACGCGGTGCTCACCGAGATCGGGGTGTACGTCTGGTCCGACGGCACGCAACTGTCCGCGCCCAATTCGGCGCCACCGCGGGGATCGGTGTCGACCAGTTCGATCCGCCGATCGGCGAGGACGGAATTGTTGACCGCGACGACTCGCAGCGACGGACTCAGCGGTTGGTCGTCGACTTTCATCCGAATCGTCACACCGCCCGCCTTCGGCGACACCCCGGTCACCGAGCCGATCCGAACCCCGCGGATGTTGACGGCGTTGCCGGCGTACAACCCGGCCGAGTCGACAAGGTCGGCACACAGGGTCCGGGTGTCCCGGTCCGCCCGCGCCAGGTAGGTGGAGACTCCGCCGATCGCGACCACTGCGACGAGGGTGGCGGCGATCATCGCCCTCAACCGGGGGGTCAGCACGTGCGCCCCGCAATCGGGATGCAGATCACCGAGTCGTCGATGACCTGGGCACCGAAGTCGAGGACGACGCCGTTCGGGTGGGCCACGGCCGACATCTTGTCGACCATGGTCTTGAGTTGGTCGATGGCCAGCCCCATCCTCTTGACCGTCTCCTGCACGCCCGAGGCGGAGTTGACGAGCGCGTGCAGTGGCTGCTTGAACCGCTTCTCATACGGCTCGCCGAGGATGTCGCCGACGTACAGCACCATTTCCCCGAGCGCGTCGTAGGTCAGGATTCCCCGATCCTTGTACCCGATCATGACCGGTAGCACCGCGCGAATCCGGCGGATCATCTCCTCCAGAGTCTTCTGCTGGGCGGCTAGCTCGGTGGTGTACTCCGCGCCGAGGGCCGCGACACGGGAGACCTGCCGCTGCTGCTGGTCGAGGGTCGCGGTCAGCTTCTCGACGTCGGACAGGATGGACCGCACGGCGCCGGGCTTCGACTTCAACATGTCACCGGTGGTGACGGCGACCTGGCGCAACTTCGCGGCATCGATCTTCGTCGCGGTCTTGGCCGCCGAATCCATCACCTCCGAAAGGGAGTACGGAACGGTGATCCGGTCCGGCGGGATCGGATCGGTGCCGAGCCGTCCGGCTCCGGCCGGCTGCAGAGCGACAAAAGCGCCGCCGACGATGGTGAGCATCCGTACATCCATCGACGTCTGGTCTCCGATCGGCACATCCGTCTTGACCTCGAGCGTTGCCTCGACCTTGTCACCGGCCAGATTCACCCTCGTGACGTTGCCCACCGGGATACCGGCGATGCGCACTTCGGTACCCGAGATGATCCCGCCGCTCTCATCCATCAGGGCCCGCACCTCGAACCGCCCGGGCGGGCGCAGGTATAGAAACCCGAGCACGACGACGAGCAGGGCGGTGACCGCCAGCGCCACCATCGCCCACACGGTTGCCGTGCTCTTCTCGACCTCGTCGCGGACCGCGAAGTCTTGAAAACGCCTCAGCCCTTGCACAACTTCACCTTTCCCGCGCCGAGCAGCACCTCGCCGACCACGGGAAGTGCCACCTCACCCTTGGAGCAGGTCTGGGGAACGCCCCACTTGGTCATCTGCGCGTTCAGATTCGCGAGCATCGTCGGGAGCAACCTCATGATCGCGGCCAACCGATCGGTGTCGGGAATCAGCTCCATCAGCCTCGCGCGGACATGGTCGTGGCCGCCCAACGACAGGTCGAAGGCGCTCTTCATCACCTCGACGATGGGCGGGAATACCTCTGCACCCTTGCCGAACGCACCCTTGAGCAGTTCCAGATTGACCTCGAGCGTGTCGAACAGCATGCCCATGTTCTCCATCAGGGCCTTGATGATCGCCGACTTGCCCTGCAACTGCTCGGAGATGACGCCGAGATTGTTGATGATCGTCCGGATCATCACGTTCTTGTTCGTCGCGAAGTTCGTCAGCCTCTCGACGTCGCCGAGGACATCGCCGATGCCGACGCCGCCCTCACCCTGCAGCAGGTCGATCATGTTCTGGGCGAACGTGTTGAACACCGCCGGGTCGGCGCCGGTCAGGAGGGGCCGTAGGCCGTTGAACAGCGAGGTGATGTCGAACGAGCCGGATGTCTTGGACACCGGGATCACCCTGTCCGCGTTCAGGAGCGCACCCTTGTGCCGCTGATTCCCGGCGCCGCCGGCCGCTCCCGGCCCGTCGTCCGCGCCGACGATTCCCAGGTACCGCTGTCCGACGAGGTTCTGGAAGCGGATGGCCAGCCTGTCCTCCTCGGTCAGCCGCTCGTCGGATGCGACGGTGAAGGTGATCAGCGCGGTCCCGGACTTCTGCAGGTCGATCCCCACGACTTTGCCGACCTGGACGCCGCGCACGCGGACATCACTGTTGGCGCGGAGGCCGAAGACGTCGGTGAACTCCGCGCGGTAGGTCTCCTTGTCGCCGGCGACCGGGCGGTTGATTGCCTGGACGACCGTGTACAGGGCGAGGATCGCCACCGCGGCCATCACCAGAAGTCGGCGAATCGCCTCACCTGGGGTGCGCACGACGCGCCTCCTTACCTGCAAGCAACTGGCTCAACGGTGTAGCCACGGCGGGAACCATCTCCAGGTTCACCTGGACGGCGAGGGTGGTCCGGCCCGTGCGCTCGTCGGTGTGGAACGCGCCACCGAAACGTCTGATCAATTGGTTCACCTCGGCTGGCGTGACCCCTTGCAGGGAGTGCGTCAGCGGCGTGGTGAAGGCCGTCATCAAATCCATCGTCGCCCCGAGCCCGCTCATCCCGTTGAAGAGCGCTCCGAGGTCGGTGAACAGACCGCCGATGTCGGCGATCATCGAGGCGACCTTGGCCGTGTAGACGGTGTCTTCGAGGAGCTTGTTCCCGATGATGGTCTCCAGGGCACCCACCGCGCCGGCACCGGCCTGCCCGACACCGTCGAGCGCGTCGGCGATCATCGGCATCTGCCGGGTCAGCGCGGTCACGTTGCCGCGCTCCATGGTCTGCATCGCCACCAGCCCCGCGGTGAGGAACGGAGCCATGCGGATCGCGACGTCACTGGCCTCGTTCAGCAGCTCGGTCAGCTTGGGCGTGAGGACGGGCAGCGTGAACGCGCCGGCGCTGCGCACCGCGGCTGTGATCGTGTAGTCCGCGGGGGGCTGCGTCAGCATCAACGTCGCCCCCTCACCGAGGTGCTGGCCGTCGGGAGTGGGGATCAAGCGCAGGGCATCCGAGCCGAACAGGTTCCGCGACACGAAGCTGGCCGCGGTGTCCGGGGTCAGCGCCGCCATCGCCGTCGAGTCGATGCACAGACCGATGCGCGTCGAGCCGGCCTGCGAGTTGTCCACCTTGCACACTTCGCCGACGGTCTCGCCACGCATGTCGACCGGGGTCCCCTTTTGGACACCGTCGGGCATCGCGGGCGCGACGATCGAGAGTTCGGCGATATTGCCGTCGCCGGCGAACGGGTTGCACGCGGCAGCGATGGCCACCAGCGCAATCACCGCCGTCGCGGCGACACCGCGCGTAACGAGCTGCCGGGTCGACGGTTCACGAGCGCTCATGCGAAGTTCAACCCCGAGTTCAGGCCCCAGAACAGCAGGGACAGCAGCATGTCGAAGGTGACGATGAGGACGAGACTGGCGCGGATCGCCCGGCCCGATGCCACGCCGACCCCCTCCGGTCCGCCGGAGGCGAAGAAGCCGTAGTAGGTGTGCGCGATGATGATGACCACGGCGAACACGACCACCTTGATGGTGGAGTAGATGACGTCGACGGGACTCACGAACGCCTCGACGTAGCGGTCGTACGCGCCAGCCGATTGCCCGTACAGGCCGCTGACGACCAGCCGCGACGTCAGGTAGGCCACGCAGAGGGAGACGAGGTAGAACGGCACGATCGCGGTGACGCCGGCGATGACGCGGGTGCCGACGACGAACGGGATCGGCCTGATCGCCTGCGCTTCGAGCGCGTCGATCTCCTCGGAGATCCGCATCGAGCCGATCTCCGCGGTCATGCGGCACCCCGCCTGTGCGGCGAACCCGACCGCCGCGATGATCGGGGCCATCTCGCGCGTGGCGGCGTAGCCGGTGATCAGCCCGGCCATCGGCGACAGGTTCAGCGACTGCAGGCTGGTGACGCCGAGGATGCCGATCATCCCGCCGACGGTCACGCCGAGCACCGCCATCACCGTCGCGATTCCGCCGCCTACCAGGATCGAGCCGTTGCCCCACGTCACCTCGGTGAACGCGGCCATCGTCTGCTTCTTGTAGGCGCGCAAGGTATGCGGAAGGCCGACGAGGACGTCGCCGACGAAGGTGACGATGCGACCGATGTTCTCGAACGGCCGCCCCGCCATGCGCCCGGCGCGGCGCAGCGTCGGACGGTATTCGCTGGGCAGGTACGCACCCGAGGACTGTGCCGCCATCAAATCACCTGCACCGGGATGAACAGCGCGACGATCTGGGTGATGATCAGGTTGATCACCATCGCGGCAACGATCCCGAGGACCACCGATGCGTTCACTGCATCGGCGACACCGCGGGCACCGCCACTGGCGTCGAGTCCGCGGCGAGCCGCGATGATGACCACGACGAATCCGAAGGCAATGGACTTGAGGATGCAGATCGTCAGGTCCGTCATCGAGGCGTAGGCGCCGAACGACTGCCAATAGGATCCCGCGACGACCCCCTGGCCGACGATCGCCACCACGAAGCTCGCCGCCACGGCGATCACGATTATCAAGACCGACAACACCGGTGCCACGAGCACCATCGCGACCATCCTCGGTGCCACCAGCCGCCGCGTCGGATCGACGCCGAGTGTGCGCATCGCATCGATCTCCTCGCGCACCGTGCGCGCGCCCAGGTCCGCGGTGATGGCCGAGGCACCCGCGCCGCCGAGGAGCAGCGCGGTAGCCATCGGCGCGCCCTGCTGGATCACTCCCATTCCGCCGACCGCACCCGCCATCGAGGTCGCGCCGAGGTTGCTCGTGAGGCCGCCGATTTGGACGGCGACGATGACACCGAAGGGAATGGCCATGAGCAGGGCTGGCAACACGGTGATGCTGAACAAGAACCAGGCCTGCGTGACCAATTCGCGCAGCGGGAATCGACCCGTCACCAGGTCGACGACTGCGATCACCGGAGTCCTCGTGCCCAGTCGGACGGTTTGCCCGAGGCCGTGCATGCTTGTGGCAAGCGCCAATTTGTCCCCCTCACCGCAAGAATAGGAATTTGAGACTTTCAGGGCCCGCCAATCTCAAAGTGACTCAGAGCATCGCACAATAGCGGCAGTGATTGCAATCACGCCCGGTAGTGGCACTGTTGAGTGGGCGGCGACGGGTTATTCATGCCCGTCGAATGATTGAGATCAGGTGGAGCAGTAACGCGGATGAGCACGGCAACAGGTCAGTCCAGGCGCCAGAGCGCCTTGCGCGAGCAGGAGTCGCGGATCATCGAGGCGGCCTCGGCCGAGTTTCGGCGGTCGGGGATCAAGAACGCTGACATCGAGCGGATCGCCCGGGATGCCGGCGTCAGCAGGGCCACGGTCTACCGCCGTTTCGCCAACCGTGAGGAACTCCTCGCCGAAGTCGTTGCACGCCTGCGCCTACGGCTTCTGCAGGAAGTCGCCGATCGGGTTGCGGGCCTCGACACGAAGGCGGTGGTGATCGAGGCGTTCACCCTCGCCATGATCGACTTCCGGCACGACGAGTTGTTGCACCGGATCCTCGGGTACTCCCCCGACGCCGTCGACGCGCTCATCGGGATTGCCAGCCCGCAAGTCGAGGACATGATCGGCGAGTTCGTCCGGCGAATCGCCATCACGCTGCGATCGTCCGGCGCGGGCATGCCCGACGACGAGCTGCGCCAGGCGAGCGAAATCCTCGTCCGACTCGCCATCTCCTTGATGTCGGCGCGCGCTACCGCTCTCGATACCAACGACGAAGCAGCGGTGCGCGCATTCGCGCAGACATTCCTCGCTCCTATGGTCTGGTAGAAACGGCGCGTACTACCGTCGGTAGTCATGGTCGAGTTGACGGTCTCCCCCACCCACCAGAAGTTCCGTGATCGGGTCAAGCGCTTCACGCGCGTCGACCTCTTACCCTCCGATGAGGTGCAGCGCGTATTCGTCCGCGATCACACCACCGGCGACCCGGTGGCCGAGCGATTCGTCGCGGAGACCTACCACGGCGAGCTCGGCCCGGAACGGTCCCGCGAACTCCTCGACGAGGCGCTGCGGGTGGGCGTCGACAATGTCGCGGACGCACCGGAGTCGATGCGCGCACTGTTCGCCGAATTCGAGACGATCCCGGACTGGGTGGATCCCGACCTCGTCGAGCAGGGCGCCGCAGTGTGGCGGCGCTGGGCTTACAGCCTGGGCGCGGTGGGCAACGCCGGGACGATGGACACCTACACCGAGGCGTCGCTGGCCGTTCCGCTGTCGCTGTCGGGCGGCTACGCCGGCGCCAGCGCGCTGCACCGCTACCTGGAGACGAGTCGCTGGTGGCTGGAAGTCTGCCAGCCCGGTGCCGCGCTGACCCCGGGGTCGCTAGCTCGGGAAGTATCGCTGAAGGTCCGGGTCATGCACGTGTCGGTGCGGGCCCGGGTGGCGCGCCACCCCGAGTGGGACGCACAGAAGCACGGACTGCCCATCAGTCAGAGCGAGATGATGCTGACCCTGTTGGGCGGGAGTGTCGGCCCGGCGTTCGGGCTGTTCGCCCTCGGATTCCTCACCTCACCGGCCGAGATGCGCGCGGTGTTGCACTTCAACCGCTACCTCGGTCATCTCGTCGGCTGCCAGGTCGATGACATGTATCCGACGACGGTCGCCGACGGCTGGCGGCTGCTGTACTACTTCGACGCCACCCGGAAGAACGACTCCGGAGCGCTGGGACCCGAACTCGTCGAGGGTTTCGTCCCGTCCTTCGAACCGGCCGACGACGTGCACGGGCTGTCGCGGTTGCGCGCGCTGTACCACCTGCAGCTGCAGGCCGGGTACACGCGGCTGATCATGCTGCCGTGGAACCGCCGCAAATACCGATTGCCGTCAGGGCTTCCCGGCCTGCTGCTGCTGGTGAGCCGCGCGCCGTTCGTCGCCGTCATCGAGATCGCACGGCGCCTCTCCCCGGCAATCGACCGCAGGTGGCAGGACGGGCAGATGCGCCGTTGGCGGCGGTGGCACACGTGGCACATCGGTCAGCGCGAAGAGCGCTTCGACGCAGGTAAGCAACTGCGCCGCTGACCGCCCACTCGCGCGTCAGTTTTCCCCTTTGCTCCGCTCGTTCGCGACAGCCTGGGCGAGGACAGCGCCGCCGGATTGGGTCAGCGCCCGCCGCCATGGCAGGGTGCCTTCGACTTCGATCGAGATCGACATGCTCAAGACCGTTCGCAGTACGACGATGATGGCGAGGACGCCAACGTTCTCCAGGGACGGTTCTGAGGTGATCGTGCGGACGAGGTCGGCGGCGACGAGGATCTCCAGGCCAAGCAGGATCGCACCGCCCATCGTCGTCCGCAGTAGCGCGAAACTGCCATCCTGGCCGCGCCACAGGCGCCGCCCGGCAAGCGCGAACGAGACCAGGAATCCGACCACCATCGCGACGACGCCGGTGAGTTCGAACCCGTCGGCGACGGTGTCGAACACCTCGTGCATCCTCACGCGTACCGCCCGGAGGCGACGGCGCGGGCACGCTTCTTCTCGGCTTCTTCCTCGCGGTTCTTGGGGGGCGCAGTGGTCACCAAAGCGTCGAGGAGGTGACGGGTGCTGTGCGCGATCTCCGCCACCGCGCGGTCGAAGGCGTCTTGATTGGCCTTCGACGGCTTGGTCGTTCCGGCGACCTTGCGGACGTACTGCAGCGCGGCGGCGCCCACCTCGTCAGAGGTCGCCGGTGGATCGAAATTGTGCAGGGTGTGGATGTTGCGGCACATGATGGCAACGCTACGCGGAGAGCCGGTGCACGGCAGCACTTCTCGTCACAGGTAGCGCGGCCCGAACTGTCGGTCACCAGCGTCGCCGAGCCCGGGCACGATGTAGTGGTTCTCATCGAGCCCGTCGTCGACCGCCCCGACCACGAGCCGCACCCGACGTCCAGCCGCGGCGATGGCCGCGACTCCTTCGGGCGCGGCGACGACGCACACCGCGGTGATGTCGGTGGCCCCTCGGGCGGCCACCACGTCAATCGCGTGGCGCATCGAGCCGCCGGTGGCCAGCATCGGGTCCAGTAGGTACACCGGTTGACCGCTCAGGTCGTCGGGTAGCGACACCATGTACTCGGACGGGCGGGCGGTCTCCTCGTCGCGTGCGACGCCGATGAATCCGACCCGCGCCTCGGGGGCCAGGCGCAGCGCCGGCTCGAGCATCCCCAGACCCGCACGCAGGACCGGCGCGAACAGGGGCGGGGAAGCCAGGGCGACGCCGTCGGCCGGACCGACCGGCGTCGTGATCTGCGTCGGAATCGTTTCGGCCCCGGCAAGTGCCTCGTAGACGAGCATCTGGGTCACCTCGGTCAACAGGCGGCGGAACCCGGCGTCGCCGGTCCGCTCGTCCCGAAGTGCAGTGAGTCGGGCCGCCAGCAGCGGATGCGTGACCACCGTCGGTTCGAAAGCGCCGTCGTCCATACCGAGCACCCTAGTGCCGGCGTCACTCCGAAGCGATCGGCGCGATGGCGAGGTCACGCGCGATGCGGTCGATCGCGTGCGCCAGGTCTGTGTCGGCATCACTCAACTGCCCCACCGCATGCGTGGTCAGCGCGAAAGCGACGGTGCCATATCGGAAGTCGATGTCCGGGTGGTGGTCGGCGGCTTCCGCGGCCGCGACGACGTCGGTGATGAACGCGAGCCCGCAGATCATCGTCGCCGACCGATACCGGCCGACGAGCACACCCTCGACAATGCGCCACGAATCGGGCTTGCGCTCATCGGCTTGCGCTGCGGTCAGCTTCTCGTACCGGGCTCCGCTCATAGTCTCTGTTCTACCAGCGACCCACCTGCCCGGGAATAGCTCGTATGTTCGATTGCTGGAGTAGTCTGGTGCTGTGGGCACGGCATTTCAAGACACCCTCTTCGGGGCGGCAGACGCCGCACCCGCACTACAGCCTATGTCGACGGCGACGCGCACCCACCTCGACCACGGCGCCTGGGTCGATCTGCACCCCGGATGGCTCACCGGTTCGGCAGGACTGTTCGATGCCCTTCTCGACGGAGTGGCGTGGCGCCGCGAGCGGCGCCGGATGTACGACCGCGTCGTCGACGTGCCGCGCCTGGTCGCCCACTTCACCGAGAACGACCAGCTTCCCGAACCACTGCTGGTCCGGATGCGCGACGAATTGAGCGAGCACTACCGCGACGAGTTGCCCGGCGGATTCGCGACGGCGGGACTGTGCTGCTACCGCGACGGGTCCGACAGTGTCGCCTGGCACGGCGATCGGTTCGGCCGCGGCGCGCACGCCGACACCCTCGTCGCCATCGTGTCGCTGGGCGCACCCCGCACACTGCAGTTGCGCCCGCGCGGCGGTGGTCCGTCGTTGAAGTTTCCCCTCGGCTCGGGCGACCTTCTCGTGATGGGCGGCTCCTGCCAGCGCACCTGGGACCACGCCGTGCCGAAAGAGAAGGCCGCCGGGCCGAGGATCAGCATTCAATTCCGGCCGACCGGCGTGTGGTAAGGAACGTCAGGGGACCCGATCCGCTGCGCGCCGCGTCGATGCCCACCGCCAGTTCCGGCAGGCTCGTGCCGCTGGAGACGACAGCGCGAGCAGCCCCGGTGCCGACGAGGAGGTAGACGTTCATCGGTCGAACGCTACCGGGACCGCAGCGCTCCAGGCAGTGATACACCCGACGACAAGAAGAAGCAGATCGCACCGATGAGAGTGCCCCAGTTCGCCACGCTCGGATCCAGCGACGATCCCGCGGCCGTGATGAACGCAGCGACGGCCGCAACGCCGAACGCGACGCAGCCGGCGAAGTTGATCTGCCCCGACCACCAGTCGACCTTGCCCGGATCCCAGAACCGGTCGACGCGGGCGAACGCGATGAGGACGAAGACTCCGCTGAGGAGGAAGGCCACCGACCCGGCCGCATCCGGGTTCCACATATAGTCTTTCTCCGCGGCGAGGGTATGGCTCATCAGCGCCGCGCCGGTGCTGACGTTGAAGAGCACCGTGCCGAAGGACTGGGTGGACGCGGCGAGCCATTCGGCCCGGAACATCTTGCCGGGCGCGAAGTCGACGGGTACCGTCACCGCCCCGCTCAGGACTAGTTGGACCATCCCGGCTGCGGTGAAGAACCACGAACCGATGAAATACAGGACGTTGGCGAGCGTGCCCTGGTCGGCGTTGCCCCAGATCGCGATACCGGCGCCGACGGCGAACAACGCGGATCCGATCATGAAGCCGATGCATTGCTTGACTGCGGTGGGTGTCAAGACGCGGCTGAACGCCACCGTCTGATCGGTCGTCGACATTTGGCGAACTTTCCTTCGGCGAATCGGGTGCGGCGATGTTATCCCGCACCGCCTTCCCCCCGGAGCGTATCCCCCCGCCTCGGCGGTGCATGATGGTCGACATGACTCAACGCAGTGGCACCGCGCCGTCGGGCGACCTCGAGATTTGTTACGACGAGTTCGGCGACGTCGATGCACCGCCGGTCGTGCTGATCATGGGACTGGGCGCGCAGATGGTCTATTGGCGCGAGGGGTTCTGCCAACAGATCGCCGACGCCGGCTATCGCGTGATCCGGTTCGACAACCGTGACATCGGATTGACCACCAAGCTCGACGGGGCCCGGGTCGGCGGCCCAGCCCTGCCGTTGCGGCTGGGCCAGTCCGCGGTCGGTCGCGCCGTGGCCGGGGCACCGTACACGCTCGTCGATATGGCGGCGATGCAGAGGCGGTGCTCGACCACCTCGGGATCGAGCGCGCGCACATCGTGGGTGCCTCGATGGGCGGCATGATCACACAGGTCTTCGCGGCTGAGCATGCCGACCGCACCGAGACCGCGACGGTCATCATGTCCAGCAACAACCGCGCTTTCCTCCCGCCGCCCGGCCCCAAGCAACTCCAGGCACTCCTCAGCGCGCCCCCCAAGGATGCCGACCGCGAGGCGATCATCGCCCACACCGCCGGTGTCGCCCGCATCATCGGTAGCCCCGTCTATCCGGTCAGCCGGGAGGAAGCCCTCGCACGCAGCGCCGAATACTACGACCGGAGCTACTACCCCGCCGGGTTCCTACGACAGTTCGCGGCCATCCAGGGCACCGGTTCACTGCAGCGGTTCAACGAGCGCACCACCGCGCCCACCCTGGTGCTGCACGGCACGCACGACAAACTGATGCGGCCCACCGGCGCCAAATCGGTCCACCGCTCCATCCGCGGTTCGCGGCTGCACATGGTCGACGGGATGGCTCACGATCTCCCCGAGCCACTGTGGGATGAGATCGTCGGCACCCTCACCGCCCACTTCGCGCAGAGCTGACTCAACAAGCACTAGTCACTCAGGAAGGAACCCAACGCCTTCGCGACGAGCTTGATCCCGGTCTGCGGCATCACGCGGCCCATCAGGTCGAGCAACACGGCGTCTTTGCCGATGCGGACGCGGAACTTCTCCTTTTCGATCGCCTTCGCGATCTTGATGGCGGCGTCCTCCGGGCTGGTGGCGAGCTTCTCCGCCATGCCTTCGTTGACATCGCCGGGCCGCTCGACACCGGAGTTCTCGGTGATCCCGGTGTTCACCGCGCCCGGGAACACCTCCGTCATGCTGACGTTCGTATCGCGCAGTTCGGCATACAGCCCCTCGGTGAGCAGACGGACCGCCGCTTTGGACGCTCCGTACGCGCTCTGCCCGGGCACCGGTACCAGCGCACCCATGCTGGACACGTTGACGATGCTCGACTCCGACCGCTCGACCAGGAGCGGCAGGAATGCCTTCACCGTGTTGAGAGTGCCCCAGAAGTTGACGTTGATGACGCGCTCGATCACGTCGAAGTCCAGGTCGATGATGTCGATGAACGGCTGGATGATGCCGGCGATGTTGACCAGGCCGTCGACCTGACCATGCTGGTCGGTGACGGCCTTGGGCAGGGCCAAGACCTGCTCGCGGTCGGTGATGTCGAGCGGGTGCAGACTCAGGCGGTCCCCGGCGTCGGCCAGGTCCGCGGTCTCCTTCAAGCCCGCCTCGGAGATGTCGACGGCGGCGACCTCCGCACCTCGTGCGAGCAGCTCGAGCACCGTCGCCCGGCCGATTCCCGCTCCGCCGCCCGTTACGACGAGCACTTTGCCTTGCAGTTTCATTTCATTGCCTCTCTCAGACCGTTCAGAACCGCGGGATCAGCGGATTGCCGGGGGCGATCTGCCCGCAGCTCGTCGGTGCCGGACGTCCGGCCGTGCGGTCGGCGATCCAGTCGATGGCCGTCGGCAACCAGGCGACCATCGTCGGAACGTGGCTGAGCGCGTCGTACTGCACGTACTTGACAGCCCGATTGCCGCGGGCGCAGTACTGGCGGGCGAGCGCACGGACGTCCCCGGCAACCATCACGCCGTCGCCCGGCCCGACGCCGGGGATCGCGTTGTTGGAACCTTCGAGGGTGCCGTTGGCACCCTGCCCGAAGTACAGCGGTGCGGTCGGCGTGCCCGCCGCGCCGAGATTGATCTTGGCCACCGACTCCATCAGCGGCTTGACCTTGTTCGGATCGGCGTACTGCGGGAGAGCCAACTGCTGCCAGGTCAGGCCGGGGTACTGCGCCAGCACCTCGCTGATATGGACATAGCGGAGCTTGTTCACGATCTGCTTGCCGTAGGGACTGAGGTAGGGCATCAGGTCCACCTCGTAGGACCGTCCGACGCCGATGACTGCCATCGGGATCACCCCGGCCCAGACCAGGCTGCCGTTGACATAGCGCAGGTTGCGGGCCGGGTTGACGAGGATTCCACCGGCGGCCGCACCGGTGAGCCGACGATTGACGTCTGGAGCGTATCCCGGCGCGAGCGCAGCCGCCCACACGGTGCCGATCGCGCCGCCGGAGTAGCCGAGCAGCCCGATTCGGGCATCCTTGCGCAGGCCGGTCACCGGAGTCGAGACCGCGGCACGGATGGAGTCGAGGGTGGCCATGCCGTACTCGGGACCCGCGGCGAAGTCGGCGGTGCGGCCTTCGATATCGGAGACGATGACGGTGTAGCCCTTATCGAGCAGTGGGTCGATCGCCTGCTTGTCCGCCTCAACTGCCTGGGACATGCCCCCGGGGACGTTCGCGAAGAAGCGCGATGGGCCGTCGGCCGGGTCGAGCGAGTCGTAGAACGACTGGTAGGACACCACCTTGTTCGAATCGGCACCGCTGCGGGGCACCAGCACCGTGGTGGTGTTGTACGTCGGCCGCTTGAGCGCATCGGTGGTGCGGTAAACGATCTGGACCACCTTGGCGTTGACGGTCGAGTTCGACAGCACGCGAGTCTTCAGCACCGACCCCGGCGCTCCCGCCAGCGATCCGCCGTAGGTGAAGAAGCTATTCGGGTCCGCCAATGCAGTCGGCGTCGTCGCCGCCAGGCCGCCGGACACCAGGACCGCCCCGGTCAGTACTGCACCAATCAGTGCTCTGCGTGCCAAACGTCTGCGCTCCTCGTCGTGGATTCCTAACCGGACTCGACAGTCCGGTTAGGATTGTGACTGGTACCACCGGAAGAGTCAATTGCAGGACGGAGCACATGGCATCCAATCGCGGACCGGCCGCCGCATCGGAGAATCGTGCGGCCCTCCTGTCATCCGCCCGCGCACTGTTCGCCGAAGAAGGCGCACAGGTACCCCTGGCCCGGATCGCCGAGCACGCGGGCGTGGGTAAGGCCAGCCTGTACCGGCAGTTCGGCGATCGCGCCGGCCTGATCCTCGCCGTATTCGCCGACAACGTCGATGAGCTGGAACGCGCGGCAGCAGATCCGGGCGCCACCGCCTCAATGATCGCGGAGCGGGTGGCCCGTCAGCTCGTCGAGTCAGTCGGGTTCCTCTCCGTCGTCGCGCCGGCGGCAAACCCGTCGAACCCCGGATTGGTCGGGCCGGGAGGCCGCGTCGCCGACCTATTCGATGCACTCCTCGCCGACGGCCGACACGGCGACTACCGCGCGGATCTCACGACCCGGGAACTCATCGTCGCGATCCACATGTTCGGCGCGCTGCTCTACACGACCCCGGAGGGCGATCGGCAGAAGACCGCCAAGACCGGCTGGGCATTGGTGCGGCGCGCGCTGCAGAAGCAGCCGCCGTCGCCCACCCCACCTGGCGATTGTTCCGACCCTCATCCACGGGCCCGGCGCGATACGGTGGGACGACACCCCGATCCGCAGCCCACGACGGGATCCACATGACCGCTGATCACATCTTCACCAACGCAGCAGTCTGGCAACCGGCTACGGCGGCGCCGGCCGACACCGTGGCGGTCACCGGCGGCATCATCACGGCAATCGGCACCGGTATCAGCAGGGAGTCCGTCGGTCCAGGCACCGAGATCCACGATCTGGGCGGCGCGAGCCTGCTGCCCGGGTTCATCGACGCCCACGCGCACCCCGTCGCCGGTGGCCTCGCCGCGCTGCGGTGCGACCTGTCCGAACTCGCCCACGACCGTCACGTTTACCTCGCCGCCATTGCCGACTACGCGCGTAGCCATCCCGATGAACCCGTCATCAGCGGCAGCGGCTGGTATGGCGACGCGTTCCCGGGGGGCTTGCCGACGAAGCAGGATCTCGACGGTGTTGTCGACGACCGCCCGGTGGTGCTGTCCAGCCACGACGGACACGGGATGTGGGCCAATTCGGAGGCGTTGCGACAAGCCGCCATCGACGCCCGCACTCCCGATCCCCCGGGCGGCCGGATCGACCGCGACGAGCACGGTGACCCGACCGGCGTCCTGTTCGAACGGGCCTTTGACCCGGTCAACGCGTTGATCCCGGCCGACGGGCCCGGACGCCTGCGCGAGGCACTGCTCACCGCGCAGCAGCGCCTCCACTCGGTGGGTGTGACCGGCTGGCAGGACGCGGGCGTAGGCATCCTCGCGTTCGGCCTCACCGACACCCTCGACACCTACCTGGCCGCCGACGCCGACGGTGAACTGACCGCACGAGTATGCGGTGCGCTGTGGTGGTCGCCAGAAGACGGGCCCGGCCAAATCGATTCCATTCTGCAGCGACGCGCGACGGCGCGCGGCCCGCGCTTTCATATCGACACCGCCAAGGTGATGCAAGACGGCATCTGCGAGAACTGCACGGCCGCGATGCTGAAGCCCTACCGCAACGCGCCCACCGACGCGGATCCGCGGGGAATGTCCTTCATCGACCCCCAAGAGCTCGACGAGGTGTGCCGACTCCTGGCCCGCAACGGCTTTCACATCCACATGCACGCCGTCGGTGATCGGGCCGTCCGGGAGTGTCTCGACGCCCTGGCTGCCGCGAACGCCACGCGCCCGGACCTCGACCTCCATCACCAGATCGCACATCTGGACATCGTCGACCCAGTCGATGTCCCCCGTTTCGCCGAGTTGGGCGTCACAGCCAACATCCAGGCACTGTGGGCTCGGCGCGACATCGAGATCGTCGAGCGCAAGCTGCCGCTACTGGGTCCGGATCGCGAGCGATGGCACTTTCCCTTCGGTTCCCTCGCCGCCGCCGGTGCGCAATTGGTGATGGGCTCTGACTGGCCGGTAACCGACCCGAATCCGCTGTGGGCCCTTCACACTGCGATCCACCGCACCGGTTCGACGGCCGATCCGCACGCCATCGGTCCCGACGCTCGGACCGTCCCCCTACTCGCCGAACAGGCGCTCACCTTGCGACAGGCGCTCGACGCGTACACGTCGGGTGCAGCCCGCGTGACCCATTGCGCAGGCCGGACCGGAACCATCGAGACCGGAAAAGATGCTGACCTCGTCGTACTCGACGGCGATATTTCCGAGGCAGCCGACATCGGGGAGCTGGAGGTGCAGGTGACCATGGTCGGCGGCACCATGGTGTTCGAGCGCTAAGTACATCTATCGGGCGCCGCGGGTGCCCCGTTCGGCCGCCGTGAAGTGGCGCTTGCACAATTCTCGAAATGCCGACGCACGGTTGGTCAGCCTCACCCCAGACAGGTTCGCTAGCACCAGTTCGAGTGCCGGTGCACTGTCGGTGAGTTCGATCGTGGCGACGGCACGCCCGCCGTAGGTCAGTTCATGCGCCGGTCGCTGGTTGAGGATGGAGTATCCGAAGCCGTGGGCCACAAGCGATCTCACGGTTTCAAAGCCGGTGCTGCGGAACCTGATCCGCGGGGTGAAACCGGCACGTCGATGCAGAGACAGGAAATAGTCGCGGCTGTGCGGCAGGTCGAGCAACACCATCGGGTCGGTTGCGAACTCACTCAGCGTCGCCTCCCGACGGCCCGCGCGCGCGATCGGGTGGTCGAGGGCCACGATCACGTATGGACGCACCATGGCGAGCGGCTGGTAGTGGATATCGCTCTCGCGGTCGAAGCCGTACATGAGGGCGAGCTCGCATTGACCGTCCCGAAGCAGCCGAGTGAGATCTGCGTGCTCACTCTCGATCACGCCCATCCGCACCTGGGGGAACTGCTGCTCGAACGCGGCCAGCAGCGTCGGCAGACCGAAAGGGGCGATCGTCGAGAAGCAGCCGATGGTCAGATCCCCGATCAGCGAATTGCCCAGGCGCGCCGCCGAATCGGCGAGTTCCACCGAATGGTTGAGGAAGCTGCGCAGTTCCTGTCGAAAGTTGCGGCCCGCCGGCGTCAGCTCCAACCCGCGGGCATGCTGTCGGATCAGGAGTTGCACCCCGAGTTCCTTCTCCAACTGTGCAACCGCCGTCGACACCGCAGACTGGGACACCATGAGGATCTTCGACGCTGCGGTCATGCTGCCAAGGTCGGCGGCAGCCGCGAAGTAGCGGAGCTGGACAAGCGTGAAGGAGGGATCCTTGCCGGTCATGGTCGCCTCTCAGTCGCGTCGGTCGGACTCAGCTACATCATCAAAAACTGTGCAATGCATCAATACTATGAGCTTTACGGATGCTCTGCCGCCGGGGATCATCAAGAACGACACAGCAGGTTTCAATCGCGAAAGAGGTTGCGGTGGCCAACGAGACAGTCGAGGTCCTCGTCATCGGGGCAGGGCAAGCCGGTATCGCCATGAGTGAGCACCTCGGTAAGCAGGGAATCGACCACCTGGTCGTCGAACGAGACCGCGTCGCCGAGCGCTGGCGCTCCTGGCGCTGGGACTCGCTGGTCGCGAACGGGCCCGCGTGGCACGATCGGTTCCCCGGCTCCGAATTCACCTGCGATCCCGACGCCTTCGCCGGTAAGGAGGAGGTCGCCGACTACCTCCTCGCCCATGCCGAGAAGGTCGGCGCACCGATCCGCACCGGCGTCGAGGTGACAAAAGTGCGCAAGAACGAGGGCAGTCCCGGGTTCCACGTCGAAACCTCCGACGGCACGATCGACGCCCGGTTCATCGTGTCGGCGACCGGCGCTTTCCAGAAGCCGATCATTCCCCCGCTCGTCCCCGAGTCCGCGCCGATCACCCAGATCCATTCGAGCGACTATCACAATCCGCAGGACCTCCCCGACGGCGCGGTGATGGTCATCGGTGCCGGGTCGTCGGGTGTGCAGATCGCCGACGAGCTTCAGCGTGCCGGCAAGCAGGTCTACCTCGCCGTCGGGCCGCACGACCGTCCGCCGCGCAGCTACCGCGGCCGCGATTTCTGCTGGTGGCTCGGCGTCCTCGGACTCTGGGACGCCGCCACCCCACCCGTGGGGGCCGAGCACGTCACCATCGCGGTCAGCGGCGCCCACGGCGGCACCACCGTCGACTTCCGGGAACTGGCGGCGCAGGGCGTCATCCTCGTCGGGCGGGCCAACGAGTACGACGACGGAACTATGCGGTTCGGCACCGACCTCAAGGCCAACGTCGACGCCGGCGACGCCAACTACCTCGGCATGCTCGATGCCGCCGACGCTTACATCGAGCGAAACGGGCTCGACCTGCCCCTCGAGCCGGCCGCCCGCGAGATCGGCCCCGACCCGGAGTGCATGACCAATCCGCTACTGGAACTCGACCTCGTCGCGGCAGGGGTCACGACGATTATCTGGGCCGTCGGTTTCGGCAACGACTACGACTGGCTGCAGGTGGACGCGTTCGGCGACGACGGTCAACCCAGTCATCAACGCGGCGTGTCGTCGGAGCCGGGCGTCTACTTCCTCGGGCTGCCCTGGCTGTCACGACGCGGATCGAGCTTCATCTGGGGGGTCTGGCACGACGCGAAGTACCTCGCGGATCAGATCGCGATCCAGCGCTCGTACGCCGCATACCAGCCGCCGGCCTCCGACTAGCGCCGCTGGCCTCGCGGGGTCAACCCTTGACTCGCGGGGTCAACCCTTGGCGAGCCAGGTGGTCTTGAGACCGGTGAACTTGTCGATCGCGTGAACCGACAGGTCCGGTCCGAAGCCCGAGGCCCCAAAGCCCCCGAACGGGGTGCCGGTGGAGAGCGCGTCGACGGTGTTGACCGACACGGTGCCCGCGTGTAGCGCCTCGGAGACCCGCAGTGCGCGGTCGAGGTTCGACGTCCACACGGATGCGGCCAGACCGTAGGGAGTGTCGTTGGCCAGCGCGATGGCCTCTTCCTCGGAGTCGAACGGAATCACCGCAAGAACCGGTCCGAAAATCTCGTCGGTCACTACCGCCGAGTCGGCAGAGAGATCGGTCACGACCGTCGGCTCCATGAAGTACCCGCTCTCCCCGATACGGTTGCCGCCCAGGGCGAGTGTTCCATCGGCCGCACCCACCTGTGCGTAGTGCAGGATTTGGTCGAGTTGCTTACCCGACACGATCGGCCCCGCCGCCGACGCGGGATCGAGCGGATCGCCCGGGGAGTAGTGGGCGGCATGTTCGACAATCTTGGCGACGAAGTCGTCGGCGATTTCTCGCTGGACGAGCAGTCTGCTGTTGGCCGAGCACACTTCACCCGAATTGCCGAAGATCCCGAAGCATGCCATGGTGGCCGCTTTGTCCAAATCAGCGCAATCAGCGAAGACCACATTGGGGCTCTTTCCTCCGCATTCGAGCCACACCTGCTTCATATTGGATTCGCCGCTATAGCGCAGGAACATCTTTCCCACGTCGGTGGATCCGGTAAATGTCAGACATGCGACATCTGGGTGCAGACCCAATGCCCGGCCCGCCGTCGCGCCGAGGCCCGGCACGACATTGAACACCCCGGGCGGAATCCCCGCTTCGATGGCGAGCTCGGCGAGCCGCAGCACCGACAGGGGTGATTCCTCGGCGGGTTTGAGGACCACCGTGTTGCCGGCGGCGAGCGCGGGGGCGACCTTCCATGCGGCGATGTCGAGGGGGAAGTTCCACGGGACCACCGCGCCGACCACCCCCAGCGGCACTCGCCGCACCATGGCGACGCTGCCGTCGGAGGTGGGTGGCAGTTCTCCCGCGAGTTTGTCGATGACCTCGCCGTAGTAGCGGAACACGGCGGCCGCGCCGGGGACCTCGACGGTGAGGGAGTCGCCGATCGGCTTGCCCATCTCCAGCGTGACCAGCAGGGCGAGTTCCTCGATGTGGTCGCCGATAAGTTCGGCGAACCGGCACAACAGCGTCCCGCGTTCGGTCGCGGACAGTCCCGACCACCCGGGAAACGCCTCCACTGCCGCTACCACCGCGGCGTCGATGTCAGCAACGTCACCCGCGGCCACTTGCGCCAACGGTTTCCCGGTCGCCGGGTTGACGACCGTGAAGGTCTCACCTGATGCCGCAGGACGCCATGCGCCGCCGATGAAGGACTGGGTGGGGAGGGTGGCCTCCGCGGCGCGGCGGCGCCAGTCGTCGGCGGTGGATTCACTGGGGTCGCTCATGACTCCATACTGAACGGAACAGCGACCGGGATGTGTAAAACCAAGGTGAAACCTGGCGTTGTGTTATTGATCCACTGCATCAAGATTTCGAATGACTAGCCCTGTGCGCTGCGAGCCACCAGGACACGACCGGTTGATCATCGGAAAAACTGATGCACTAGACCCATTCTTTCTGATTTATCTTTCACCGCTGATCGGTCAGACTTTTCCTGTCGCCCCGGTGCCGTGGCGTACATTTCCGCCACAAGCGAAAGGTCCGCCATGACCACAACCTCACCGGCTCCCCAACCAGATGCAACGGTGGAGCGCCGCACCATTGACCACATTCCGGAGGACGAGCGGCACGGCAAAGGCCGAGACCTCTTCACGGTCTGGTTCGGCTCCAACATCATGCTGCTCACCATCATCACCGGAGCCCTCTCCACGACCGTCTTCGGCCTACCGCTGTGGGCCGGCGTCATCGGAGTGCTCATCGGAAACATCGTCGGCGGCGTCGTCATGGCGTTGCACGCCGCCCAGGGACCCCAAATGGGCGTTCCGCAGATGCTGCAGACTCGAGCCCAATTCGGGTCGTACGGAAGCCTTCTCGTCGTCGTCCTCGTTGTCTTCATGTACCTCGGGTTCTTCGCATCCAACGCCGTTCTCGGCGGTAAAGCGCTGGCCTCGGTAACCGGGATGCCCACTAATCTTGCGACCTTTCTGATCGGGTGTGTGAGCGTGGCCGCGACCATGATCGGCTACAAACTGATCCACGGACTCGCAGCCTTCCTATCGGTCGTCGCCGGCGGCGCCCTGATCGTCGCCTTCGTGTGGATGGTGTGGGTCAACGGCCTGCCCGAGGGAACCTTCCACACCAACGGTTTCACTCTGGCCGGATTCATGGCCACGATCTCCGTCGCCGCGCTGTGGCAGATCGCCTACGCACCCTACGTCTCCGACTACACGCGGTACATGCCCAAGGACACCGGGGTCCGCGCGGCCTTCTGGGCCACCTACGCCGGATGCGTCCTCGGCTCGACCCTGCCCATGTTGCTCGGTGCCCTCGTGGGCGCGGCCTTGCCGAACTCGGACACTCTCGACGGGATGGGGACATTGACCCACGGCGTCACCACCGGTGTCTTCATCATCTTCGCCGTCGGTGTGGCTGCCACCAACTCGATGGATCTGTACTGCGGCTCGCTGTCGACCATCACCATCGGGCAAAACCTCGTCCCGCGGTGGAAGCCCGCCGCCATCAGCCGTGCCGTCACAGCTATCGCCCTGTTCGGGATCGCCATGATCCCCGCGCTCCTCAGCGCCGAGAACTTCTTGGCCAACTACGCCAACTTCCTCGCCCTGCTGCTGTGCGTGTTGATCCCCTGGACCGCGGTAAACCTCGTCGACTACTACTTCCTCCGCCACGGCGAGTACGATATCCCGTCACTGTTCGAACGTGACGGCGGCGAATACGGCACCTTCAATTGGACTGCGATTGCCTGCTACTTCCTCGGCATCCTCATCCAGATCCCGTTCCTGTCGACCACCATCTTCACCGGCTTCGCCGCGAAAGCCATCGATGGCGTCGATATCTCGTGGATCGTCGGCCTCGCGGTGATCTGCCCGCTCTACTACTTCCTCATGAGATCGAAGGTCAAAGACAACCCGGTGACGCCTCGGACGGTGACCGCATGAGCCCGACCCACCAGCGGATCCGCCAGTTCAACACCAAAGACACCTATCCCGAACAGAACCTGGACAACGACCTGTGCCAGGCGGTCGTCGCCGGCGGGGTGGTCTACCTGCGCGGTCAGATCGGCCAGGACCTCGACACCCGGGAATCCGTCGGTATCGGCGACGTGGCAGCACAGACCGAGAAGGCAATGGCCAACATCGCCATGTTGCTCGACGAGGCGGGCAGCTCACTCGCCGACATCGTCAAGGTGACCGTGTATCTCACTGACATCCGCTACCGCGAGACCGTCTACACGGTCATGGGCCGGTGGCTCAAAGGGGTGTACCCGGTGTCGACCGGGCTCGTCGTCGAGGCGCTGGCGCGGCCCGAGTGGTTGGTCGAGATCGACGCGACCGCGGTGCTCAGTGGACCGGCCGGAGCACCGTCATGACGTTCTCCCTGGTGGCCCGTGACGCCGCAACCGGCGCCTTCGGGATCATCATCAGTTCGTCGAGCCCCGCGGTGGCCGCGCGATGTGCCCACCCGCGCGCCGGCGTCGGAGTCGTGGCCTCGCAGAACGTGACCAATCCGGCACTGGGCCCAACGGTGCTTGATGCGCTTGCCGATGGCGCCGATGCTCCCGCCGCACTGGCCGCCGCTCTGACGCAAGAGCGCTTCGCCGAATTCCGGCAGGTGACTGTCGTGGACTCCGCAGGTCGCACGGCGGTGCATTCGGGTGCCAACAGCCTCGGTATCAACACCCATCTGGTGGGCGAGCAGGCCGTGGCGGCGGGCAACCTCCTCGCCGATGAGCGCGTAATCGCCGAATTGCTCGCCGGCTATGCGACGAGTGCGGCACCGGCGTTCGAAGAGCGTTTGCTCGACGGATTCCGTGCAGCACTGGCCGCCGGCGGTGAGGCCGGTCCCCTGCATTCAGCCGGACTGCTCGTCGTCGACGATGTGCCGTGGCCGGTGACCGATCTGCGGGTGGACTACAGCGACGACCCGTTCCACGATCTGGTTGCCCTATGGGAGCTGTGGAAACCACAGAAGGATGACTACCGGGTCCGGGGCGTCGACCCGACGAGTGCACCGTCCTACGGCGTTCCGGGGGACGAATGAGCACCACCGACGCCCTGGACGCCGCGGTGACCACGACAATCAGTGCGGCAGATCCCGACCTCGTCCGACTCTCCCGCGACCTCTACGACCATCCCGAGACCGCGTGGGAAGAAGTGCGCTCGGCGCAACGCGTCGCCGACCAGCTCGCCGACAACGGGCTCACGGTAACCGCCTCGTATTGCGACTTGCCGACGGCATTCTCCGCGACGATCGGCACCGGCGACCTGCACTTGGGACTGTGTGCCGAATACGACGCCCTACCCGGACTCGGTCATGCGTGCGGCCACAACCTGATCTCGGCGATCACCGTCGGGGCAGCGTGCGCTCTCGCGCCAATCGTCGACGACCTGGGCATCACCTTGCACGTCCTGGGCACGCCCGCCGAGGAAGGCGGGGGCGGCAAGATCGAGATGCTCGAGCGAGGTGGATTCGACGGCCTGCACGCCGTCGCGATGGTCCACCCGGGTCCCGTCGACGTCGCCAGGGCCCGGCCGTTTGCCGTCTCCCACAGCCACATCGAGTACCTCGGCAAGTCCGCCCACGCAGCCGCCTACCCCGACCGGGGCATCAACGCCGCCGACGCGTTCACGCTGGCGCAGGTCGCCATCGGGCTGCTGCGCCAGCAGCTGCCGTCGTCGGTGCGCGTCCACGGACTGCTGACCCGCGGCGGAGAAGCCCCCAACGCAATCGCCGAACGCACCGAAGGCCGGTGGTATGTTCGCGCGGAAACCCTCGCCGAGCTGGCCGAGATCGAGCCCCGGGTGATGCGCTGCTTCGAGGCAGGTGCGCTCGCCACCGGAGCCTCGTTGACGGTCACGCCAGAATCCAAGCCTTACGCCGAGTTCCGGACCGACGAGGAGCTCTTGGGCTGCTACGAACGGCGGGCAGTGGCAGTCGGCCGCACCTTCACCTCGGGCTCGGATGCCACCATGGCCCGGGCGTCGACGGACATGGGCAACGTGTCCCAGATGCTGCCCGCGATCCACCCCTATATCGGTATCGATTCGCTCCCGGCGGTCAACCACCAACCCGAGTTCGCCGCCGCGACCATCACCTCGGCGGCCGAAGCCGCGATCACGCAGGGCGCGGCGGCCCTCGCCGGCACCCTCGTCGACGCCGCAGTCACCGACTCCATCCGCGACCGCCTGCTCGGCGCCTGACAAACCAGGAGACCACCATGGACACCGCCATCGACTTCCTATACCTGTCCGAGCCCGACATGATCGCCGCGGGCGTGACCGATATGGCCGCCTGCGTGGACACCATGCAGGACATGTTCAAACTCCTCTACGCCGGCGACTATCGGATGGCCGGACCCAACAGTGACTCGCACGGCGCGATGATCACCTTTCCCGATCCCCCGCCGTTCCCGACCATGCCGCGCAACACCCCCGACCGACGCCTCATGGCGATGCCCGCGTACCTCGGCGGCTCCTTCGGCACCTTTGGCGTGAAGTGGTACGGGTCGAATGTGGAGAACCGCGAAAAGGGCCTTCCCCGTTCGATTCTCATGTTCATGCTGTCGGATGTGGATACTGCCGCGCCGTTGGCCCTGATGTCGGCGAATCTGCTGTCGGCATACCGCACCGGCGCCGTCCCCGGCGTCGGGGCACGACTGCTGGCTCGCGCCGATGCGAAGACCGTTGGAATCGCCGGCCCGGGAGTGATGGCCCGCACCACTCTGGAGGCGTTCCTGGCTACCTGTCCGAACATCGACACGGTGAAGGTCAAGGGCCGGGGCCGGGCGAGCATGGACAAGTTCGTCTCATGGGTCCGAGAGAAGCATCCACGAGTCACGACCATCACCGAGGTCGACACCTTCGAGGAGGCCGTGCGCGACAGTGACCTGATCACGTTCTGCACCACCACGGTTCCCGACGATCCGTCGACCTATCCGCTGATCAAGCGGGAATGGGTCAAACCGGGCGCATTCCTGTCCATGCCTGCGGGATTGGAGATCGACGAGGCGCTTCAGGCTCCCGACGTGCGCAAGGTGGTCGACAACATCGGCCTCTTCGACGCATGGGCGGCCGAGGAGGGCTATCCGACCCACAACCTCGTGCCGATCATCGGCTGCAAGTTCACCGACATGATTCACGACGGCAAGATGAGCCGCGACGACCTCGTCGACATCGGCGCGGTCGCAGCCGGCGTGACGACGGGGCGGCGCAGCGACGACGAGATCATCATCTTCGGGATCGGCGGCATGCCGGTCGAGGATGTCGCGTGGGGGACGCAGATCTACCGGAATGCACTTGCCAGGGGAATCGGGACGACGCTGAATCTGTGGCAGTCGCCGGCGATGTCCTGACCACGAACAGCCGAAGGGAGGATCTATGGACGCCCAAGTGGTGGTGGTCGGGCTCGGTACATCAGGTTCGATGGCACTGTGGCAATTGGCACGCCGCGGCATCAGCGTGCTCGGCGTCGAACAGTTCGGCATCGGACACGCACGAGGGTCTTACGCGGGTGATTCCCGCCTGTTCCGGTCAACGGTGCACGAGGGCACGCGCTATGTGCCGCTCCTCCAGCGTGCACGGGACCTGTGGCGCGAATTGGAGGCGGAGACGGGCCGGCACCTCTACGACGAATGTGGCGCCCTGCAGATCGGGCCGGCAGGGTCGGGGTCGTTGAAGAACTCCCTGGCGTGCGCCGAGAAGTACGACTTGCCCTACGAACTGCTCGACGCCGACGCCTTGCGCGCGCGCTACCCGCAGCACCGCGTCGCCGATGACGACGCGGCCGTTCTCGACCTGCGCGCCGGGAGTCTCTACCCGGAGGCGAGTGTGCTCGCAGCCGTCGAGGCAGCAAAATTCCACGGTGCAACGGTGGTAACCAACACCGAGGTGCTCGACTTCGACGAGGAGGGCGGTCGGCTGAAGCTGATCACCTCCGGCGAGCCGATCACCTGCGACAAGGTGGTCGTCGCGACCGGGTCGTGGACGATGCGGCTGCGCCCCGACCTGAGGGGCTACCTGCACGTGTTGCCCTTCGCACTGACCTGGTTCATGCCGCGCCACCCGGAGATGTTCACACCCGACCGATTCCCCGTGTTCATCCGGGACTCCGACGGCGTGCACCTTTACGGAACGCCGACGCACGACTCCTACAGCGTGAAAGTCGCCTGCGATCCGCAGTGGTCGGCCATCGCCGATCCCGATGAGATCCCCGTGTTCGACCGCAGTGAACTGCGCAAGGTCGGCGAGTGGGCCGCACGGTACCTGCCCGACCTCAATCCGGAACCGGTGCGCCATTCCATGCACCACGACCTGTGCGCGCCGGGAGACTTCCCGATCATCGACATCGACGAGGACTCCGGGATGCTGTTGCTGACCGCGTTCTCCGGGCGGGGTTTCAAATTCGCACCCGTCTACGGTGAACTCGCCGCCGACATGATCACCGGTGAGCGCAACGACCTCTATGATCCCGGGTTCGCCCTGGCACAGCACGCCCGCTGACTTGTGGCGGTTGTCAGGGGTCGGGTGTAGTGTGAACAGTAGTTCGAACAACACGTTGTTCATGCAGTTCAGA
>CAZVVS010000001.1:0-40775 GCA_964630585.1 uncultured Gordonia sp. | reverse complement strand
GAGATTCCCTTCAGGGTTGAACCTCACCGCTTACACAGACCATCTGACACGCCCCAGCATCAACGGCCGCTCGCTGGCGCATCTGCCGCCGCCCGCGCGGGCGCGAGCCGGATTGGGCCGCACCTTCCAACAGACCGAACTGTTCGACTCGTTGACCGTGGCGCAGAATGTGGCATTGGGCGCCGAAGCCGGCTACGCCGGCTGGAACCCAATCGACCACATGGTGACCACCCCCTCCCAGCGCACCCGCACCCGCACCGCGACACAGGCGGCGATCGCGCTGTGCGGGCTGGGCGACCTTGCCGACGCCTCGGTCAGCACGCTGACCACCGGGCAACGCCGTGTCGTAGAACTGGCGCGGTGCCTGGCCGGTGACTACGAGGTGATCCTGCTCGACGAGCCGTCCTCGGGCCTCGACCAGGTCGAAACGCAACGCTTCGGCGCAATCCTTACCGAGGTGGCAGGCCACGGGACCACGATCCTGCTGGTCGAACACGATATGGCCTTGGTGAACCGGATCTGCGACCACGTCTTCGTCATCGATTTCGGGAAACCGATCTTCGACGGGACGGTGGCCCAGGTTGCCGCCTCGCCCATCGTTCGCCACGCCTACTTGGGCGACGAGGAACTCATCGTCGACATCGGCATGTCAGAGGAGGAACTGTCATGAGTGCTCCAACACCCACTGCGGGCGCTCACACCGCAGCCATCGCCGAGCCCGTACTCGAACTTGAGTCGGTCAACGCGGGATATGGCGCGACTGCCGTCCTGCGCGATGTCTCCTTCAGTGTCTTGCCCGGCCAGATCGTCGCCCTGCTCGGGGCGAACGGGGCGGGGAAGACGACCACGCTGCGCGTCGCGTCCGGACTGCTGCGGCCCACCACCGGCACCGTTCGCGTCTTCGGTACCCACGACATCCGCCCCACTGCCCACCGGCGTGCCCGCAATGGTGTTTGCCTCATCCCTGAAGGACGTGGCATCTTCCGCAGCCTCAGCGTGCGCGACAACCTCCGGCTCTATGGCGCACCGGCGAAACGATCACTGGCTGACGCGACGGCGGTCGCGCTCGACGCGTTCCCCGCGCTCAAGGGCCGGCTCAACGAACCTGCCGGACGACTATCAGGCGGTCAACAGCAAATGGTCGCACTCGCCCGCGCCTACGTCGCCCAACCACGACTGATACTCGTCGACGAAGTCTCACTTGGACTCGCGCCACTGATCGTCGACGAGATCTTCACCGCCCTCGCCACCCTCGCGGCGCAAGGGACCTCCATGTTGCTCGTCGAGCAATACGTCCAACGCGCCCTCGGCATAGCCGACCATGTGGTCCTCATGAACCGCGGCACCATCACCTACAGTGGGCCAGCAGAGGGGCTGGACGAACAAGCCATCGTCGACAGTTACCTCGGTAGCTGAGCAGGAGTGCGTCATAGAGGTGCCGGTGAGTATCGACGCGGTCGAGACGGGTTCGGAGCACGAAGTCGGCGACCGGCGGGGTGGTCGTGCCGGCAACTCGACGCTCGATGTCCTCGATCGCGTCCGGGAGCAAATCCTGGATGGAACGTTGCGACCGGGAACTCCGATTTCCCAGGTCCGATTGGCCGCCGAGCTTGGTGTCAGTCGGACCCCTCTGCGCGAGGCGCTTAGGCACCTCGAGTCCGAGGGCCTGGTGCAGTCGGAACACAACAGACGCGTCCGTGTGGCTCCGGTCGACCCCGACGAGGTCGAGTCGGTGTACGCGGCCCGGATCATGCTCGAGTCCCTGGCGATCTTCGTCAGTGTTGGGCAGATGTCGTCGGCCGACCATGTCCGGCTGGGGGAGGCCTTCGACGAGATGGACCGGTCGACGGGCGAATACGCATCGTGGGCCCAGACGCACTCGAGGTTCCACGAGTTGCTGTTCCAGCACGCCCCGCCGCATTTGCGTGATCTACTGCGCGGATACCGGCAGCGCACGGATCGGCACCGAAAAGTCTTGCTGTACGAGATAGCCGACAGCCATTCCTGGCAGGCGAGCCGACGACAGCACAAGGCGCTGCTCGACGCATGCGTGGCGGGTGACAGCGCCCAGGCGCGATCGCAGTCACGATTTGATTCCGGTGCGCTAGGAGCTGGCACCGGAAGGTCGGGCTCAGTGCGGTGCGTGTGTCCCGAACACGCGGCCGTGGTATGTCAGCGGCGGTGCGGCGTTGCTGTCTGCGCCCAAGACCCGGCCGAGCAGGACGATGTGGTCGCCGCCTTCGACGAATTGCTCGACTCGGCAGGCTACGAATCCGACGGCATCCGGAAGTCGGGGAACGCCGTGATCTTCGGTCCAGCTCACGTTGTCGAACTTCGACGAACCACCCTTGCGTGCGAAGTTGAGGGCAAGGTCTGATTGCGCGCTCGCGAGAATGTTCAGCCCGAAGCTACCGGTGGTCCGGACGAGTGTCAGGAGTTCAGAGCCGCGGTCGAGGGAAACCATGACCATCGGGGGCTCCATCGACAGCGATGCAAAGGCACTGACCGTGGTTCCGTGCGGAGACCCGGAGTCGGTCGAGGTCACCACAGAAACGGGTGTGCACACCGACGACATTGCCTGGCGGAAGCGTTCCTTCAGTTCGGGAATCGTGGTGTTGGGCATGATTCAACTCTTTCTCTTCTTCGGTCCCTCGATGCTGTCGGCGTCTGCCGGATCAAGATTCAGGCTGAACACTTGTGCAGGACTAAGGTCGAGGATATTCGTAGTTCAGGTCACAGTCAAGGGCGGTTTGTGGTCTCAGCCACTTGTATGGCTTTTTGGGGGTCGAACGGCTCTATATCTGAGGGGCCTCTTCATATCTGAGGAGTCTTCGGAGACTGTCGAGGCAATCGTCGTGCAGCAACAGGTGGGACTCTCGCCAGTCGTCCCTTTGCAACCACTGCACAACGTGCCCGTCGACGAGCGACCGGGCTTCTCGCGCTGCGCTCGCCACATCGGCGACCTGGAACTCGCCGGACTCGACGCCGGCTGCGATTACCACCGCGTACGAGCCGTTGATATGGGCGCGTACGACTTCGGCCAGACCCGAGAAAGTCGAATGGCGAACCGAGTTCTGGATGAGATCGAGATACACCAGATAGAAGTCGCGGTTCTCCTCCGGGCTGACGAAGACGGCGTCGAGTAATGCAGAGAGGCTGGTGACGGCGTCGTGTTGCCGAGCGTCGGCCTCGCGCACGTGGCGCCGGATGCGTCCGACGGTGGATTGCAGCGCCCACGTCATTGTCTGCAGCAGGAGGTTCTCGTGGCTGCCGAAGTGGTATACCAGCAGTCCGGGGCTGACGCCGATCTCACGGGAGATCCCCCGAAGCGACAGTTGTGTGCCCAGTCGTGCGATCGACGTGTATGTCCCACGGATCAGCTTGATCTCGTGCTCGGTGAATTCCGTCGGAGCAGGTAACTCCGCGGCCGTGGCGGCCACGAATGCGCTGGGCGTCAGTCTGGAGCTTACTGCTTCGTCAGGCGTCACATGCCGGCCTGACCGAGCGATGTTGAGCTTCCCCGAACCTGCGCTTGCTGGGCCTCGCGGATCGACCTCGAACGGTCACACTGACGAATGCGTTGCTCGGCGATGTCGCGGGCGATGACATCGGTGCGTCGGGTGGCCGCCTGAACTGAAGCCTTCGCGGCGCGAAGTGCCGAGGGGTCGTTCATCGCGACCATGTGGGCCGTAGCCGCGACCACTTCATCCAGTTCGTCGACCGTGGCCATCCGGTTGATCAATCGCATGTCAACGGCTTCACGAGCGGTGAGGCATCGTGCGGTGTAGAGGACGTCGGCCGCGATCACGGGGCCCACCGCCGCCACCAGAGTCTCGATCTCGTCAACGCTGTAGGCGTATCCGTAGAATGCTCCGTCGAGGGCGAACGTGCTGTGCTCGACCGCGATACGGATGTCGGTTGCCAGCGCGAGGGTCAGTGCGGCCCCTCGGCACGGGCCCTCGATCACTGAGATGGTCGGGGTGGTCATCGCAGTCAGTCGGCGAGTGATCGCGGCGACGGTCTGGTGGTTGGCGTAAGCGGGCTCAGCCGGGTCATCGTGGTTTCCGGCCGACGACACGACTTGCATCGGAATGGTCGGAGTCGGAGCGCGGAGTACGACTACGTGCACTTCGGGGTCGGCATCGAAGCCGGTCAGGACCTCGTCGACGAGTTGAATCGTCTCGTCGATGCCGTGGCGCCCGTGCTGGTGCTTGATGACGACCCGACCGACGTGGTCGGCGACCAATGTGCTGATTGGTGAGATATCGCGGGACGAGGGGATCTTGTTTTCTGCCAGAGTCATTGCTGTCACCTTCACTTCTGATCGTCGAGATCGGCCGCTGGAGCGGTGGTTTCGGGGTAGGTCCGCAGGTTGCGGCGCAGGATTTTGCCGGTGACCGATTTCGGAAGCTCCGATATGAACTCGATCATGCGTGGGTACTTGTAGGCGGCCATCTGGTTGCGGCAGAAGTCGATAAGGTTGCTCTCCGTTTCCGCAGCTCCTGCGCGCAGGGCCACGAACGCCTTCACGGTTTCTCCGCGATAGTCGTCGGCGACGCCGATGACGGCCGCCTCCTGGACCGATGGATGGCTCAGCAGGACGTCTTCGACCTCGCGCGGCCACACCTTGTATCCGGAGGAGTTGATCATGTCGGTCTTGCGGTCGACCAGGTAGCACCAGCCGTCGCCGTCCATGAATCCGACGTCCCCGGTGGAGATCTCGTCACCGTGAATCCGCTCTGCCGAGGCCTCGGGCTGGTTCCAGTACGCGGTGATGACCTGGGGGCCGGACACCAGGATCTCGCCCGTTTCGCCGGGTGGGCGGTCGTTCCCGTCGTCGTCTGTGATGCGAACTGTGGTGTTGAAGACGGGAACCCCGACCGCGAGTGCGCCTGAAGTCGGGTCGACCGGAGCGCGGACACCGATCGGCACGCCGATGGCCGGTCCGGTGGTCTCGGTCATCCCATAGAGGTTGTGGAGGTACAGCCCGGTGCGCCGACCGATCTCGTCGTTGAGGGCGGGTGCGATGGGGGCTCCACCGGAACAGACCATGCGGAAGGAGGAAAAGTCATCGGGCGAGACATCGCTCCGGCTCGACAGGTTGTTGAACACGGTGACCGATCCGACGGTGAACGTCGGCCGGTGCTCGCGGATCACATCCATCACGACGTCACCGTCAAAGCGGTGGTTCAAGATGAGGGTGCCGCCAGTCACGAAGCTCGCGCAGACATGGCCGACCAGGCCGGTGATGTGGAACAGTGGCGCGACTCCGAGTATCCGGTCGTCGGAGGTCAGGCCTACCCAGTCCCGATATGTTTGGCAGTTGAACGCGGTACCGCCGTGGGAGATCATCGCACCCTTGGGGCGACCGGTCGTCCCCGACGTGTACATCAGCAGTGCAAGGTCCTCGCTCTGCGGAGTCCATTCTGGAAGCGGATAGTCGCCGTTCGGTTCGGTGAGGCCAGACAGCCGCGTGAGGCGGGGTATTGAGACGGTGGAATCGAGGACGCGACTGTCGTTGCGGTTCTGATGATCCCGCGCTGCGGTAATGAGGACGTGGCGAACGTTCGACAGCCCATCGGAGAGGATCTCCCGGACGACGCTGGTGTAGAGCGAATCCAGGCAGATCAGTGCGGTGGCCCCAGAGTCGTCAAGGAGGTATTCCACTTCCCGTCGGCGATACATCGGGTTCATGACGACCGCGCTGCACCCGGCCTTCCACGTCGCCACCAAGCCGATGACGAAACCGGGGTCGTTCTGCGTGTAGAGGGCGACGCGATCACCGGGGCAGATGTCATTCGCGACGAGATTCTCTGCGACCGCGTCGGAGCGCGCGTCGAGGTCGGCGAATGTGAGGGATCCGTCGAAGTAGGCGATGGCTGTTGAACCAGGGTGCTGCGACACCGTCGAGCGGAACATGGTCAGCATGTCGGTGAACTCGGGTTCGATCCTGTGGGGGAGAGGATCGGGGTAACGGTTCAACCAGGTCGGTTCCCCCGCGGTGGGAACCGGGCCTGGAGAACTCTGCTGGGCGGTCATGACTGTGGGACGAGGATGTTGGATCCGGTGTGGGTTTCACCATTGGCGATGAAGTCGACGCCTTCATCCCACGGTTCACCGGGCAGTGGGCAGGGGGCCAGCACCACGAGGTGCCGCTCGGTGGCCTCGCCGGCGTTGTACTGGCAGTGGGGGACGCCGGCTGGCAGTACGACGAGGGTGCCCGGTCCGACGACGTGCTTCTGCAGGGCCACTTCGACGGTCATCTCGCCTTCCAGGACGCAGTAGTACTGATCGAACTTGTGGATGTGCATGCCCGGTCCGGCCTTGCCGGGATCGACCTCGGCGTAGTTGATCACCGCATGGAGCGATCCGCTGCCCGGGTCTGCCAGCGCCTGCAGCCGGAATCCCGGAAGGGGCTCGGCGAACCGCGAGTCGTCGACCCGGAGCACGTAACCCTGCTGCGACGACCGAGCCTCTTCCGGCACATCGTCGGGTGAGTCGACCATGAACGCGAGGGGGGTGCCGGGCATCGGCGTGGGGATAATCATTTCGAAGTGGTTCTCCGCACCCGGACCGTCGTTCCAGTTGCGGTGGGCGACCCCCGCGGGGATGAAGACCAGCGACCCTGCCTCGACGATGTGCTGCTCGGTTCCGAGTTGGAGGTTGATCCGGCCATTGATCAGGAAGTAGAACTGGTCGCTGTGGTGGTAGTGCAGGCCGGGACCACATCCGTTCTCCTGGATTACCGAGTGGATGAACATCCCCGCTTCCAGCCGCGAGAGGAACTGTGCCCGGTAGCCCGGGAACCCGGTGTCCATGGCCTTGGCATCGTCGAACGGGCGGATGAAACTCATCGGTGAACGGTTCCCTTCGATTGGTTGGTCGGGCACGTGGGGTGGTCAGTGGTGGTGGTGGCCATGACCGTCGCCGTGCGAGTGATCGTGATCGTGCGTGTGCTGTTGGGCGTAGTGCTGGGCCAGGAGGTCCTTGCCGTAGTCGCCCCCGTTTGGCGTGCGCACGATGCTGTGGACGTGGAACGGCTCGGGCGTTTCGTTGTCGAGAAAGATGCCCGAGTGGTTGTCGTACTCGACGAGGATCACGGGACTGTGGACCTTGTAGTAGAACGGCGACCGATCGTCGTCGTTCCCGATCCATGTGAACCAGCTGTCGTCCAGGTGCTTTGCCACCTGTCGCTGCCAGGCGGTCCGCGGGCCTGCGCTGAGTCCATCGATGTATGGATCGAGAACACTCAGCAGTAGCTCACGCTGACCCGCGCTGAGCTGGTCTCCGCGAAGTCCCTCGTACGGCATCACCAGGTTGTCCTGGCCCGCCCCGGAACGGTGACGCCCGTCTACGTGGCCGGCCAGTGCCTTGGGCAATTCCCCCGGCGACAGTGACTCGTAGAGAACGGCCTTCTTGCGCTGGCCCGCCGAGAGCGACTGCATGAATTCCAGTGCGGAAGCGCGATGCTCGGCGAAAATCTCCGCGCTCCGAAACTCGGCGCCGAGGAACGTCGGGGTCAGCACGACCTGGTGGCCGATGATCGCGCAGTGCACGTCGATGTGGTGTCCCGCCAATTGCCAACCCCACGGTGCGTCAGCGGACGGCTCGCCGAAGATGGTGAACCAGTAACACCACTCGGTCAGGGTGTCGAAGTAGGAATCGACGAATCGGCCGAGCTCTCCATTGAGACGCATGGCTTTGCGGATTCGCTCGAAGCCGACGGTACTCGTCGACGCCTCGATGACGGCGAGTGCGGCCTCGCGGCTGGAGTCGGACAGATCCTGCAGGCGCAGGCCGTGTTCGGGGAAGGTGAGAAATGCGTTGATCCAGAGGCGCCAGTCTGTGCTGTCCATCGGTGAGGTGCTCTTCGCGCGCTCCGCGGCGGTGAGGCCGTGGAGGAAGTCGATGGCTGCCCTGGCTGCGGGTGCACCGTCGAACCCGTCGTCGGCGAGGGGGAACAAGCCCGGGATCGCATGACCGTCAGTGGTCACGCCGACGAAGGGCTCCGCGGCGGCGGCCGAGACGTCGGGCAACGGTGCATCGCCGATCAGTTCCAGCATCTGCTGGACTCCGGCCTCGTTGGTGAAGTCGACTTTGCCATCAATGAGTGGGAGACCAGGTGGACGCGGCCGATAGCCCTCGTACTGCATGCCCATGATCGAGCCCCTTTCCCTCGTTTCTCACCGCTGCTAGTGCACCTGCGCGTCCGGCGGACGGGAATCGCGGATGCACAACACCTCGGCTACTAAACAGTTGTGCAGGACTCAATGATATGACGGCTGTCACATCTGTCAAGGGGGTTGGTGCTATGTCACTTCTTGTCAGAAGTCGGAGGCGGGGCTGGAGGTACCAAGATGGCCAACATGGTCACGGTGCAGTCGGTGCGCATCTGCTTGTACTTGCGCTGCCAATTCGGGTCTTGCAACCACTGGAGCAGGAGGCCGTCGAGGATGGCACGACAGCGCCGTGCGGCGACGTCGACGTCGTCGACGAGGAAGTGGCCGAAATCGACTCCTGCCTCGATCATTTCGACGAAGGTGCCGGTCATGTGTTCGCGCCAGATTGCATTCATTCTGACAAACGAGGGGTGTCGAGCGGCGTACTGGACAAGGTCGAGGTAGATCAGGAGGTGCTCGCGGTTCTCTTCGCTGCCGATGAAGACGCGGTCCAGGAAGTGATCGATGAACGCGCGGGGGTTGTCGGCATCCTCCACACTTCCGTGGATCCGTTCTGCGATGTCCCCGAACGCCCAATTCATCGTGGCGATGATGAGGTTCTCGTGAGTGCCGAAGTGGTATACGAGCAGGGACGGACTGACGCCGAGTTCGCGGGCGATGCCGCGCAGTGAGATCTGTTGGGTGCCACACCGAGCCAGGATCGGGAGTGTATTACGAAGCAGGCGGATCTCCGCCTGGGACGGGCTGGCAGGCTGTGCCGGGGAAGGCGCTTCTGACATGACATGAAGTCTAGTCCCGAACGTCTCGCCGGTTCGGGTACACCCGGTTTGTCCACTTTCTATCACTTTCGCTGATCTGCGGGTTTGGCGCCGACGACGGGTCAAGGCATCAGGACTGCATCGTTGACCCGCCCGGACGCTGCTCGTAGTGTGAAGACCACTATGCCCAGCACATCTGTTCAAACAGTCACCTATTCGACGTCCGTCGGCGAGGGTCTGAGCCTAGGCGTGTTTCGGCCGGAACCGAGTCGGCAGAACGCCGGCGCGGTGCTCGTGTTCCACGGCGGCGCCTGGGTCTCCGGCGGGCCCGAGGACGTGTACGAGCGCGCTGCGGCACTCGCCAACGAGGGTTTTGTCGCGTTCGCGGTGCAATACCGACTGCTCACGACTGCATCCTGGCCGGCTCCGCTCGACGACGCGCGAGCGGCTCTGGCGTGGGTGCGGGAGCACGCCGCGGACTACGGTGTCGATCCGGCGAAGATCTCGGTGCAGGGTCATTCCGCGGGCGCACAATTGTCACTCTTGCTCGGCGCCGAAGCGACAGGCCGGCCGGCCGCAATTCTTGCTTACTATCCACCAATCGGCTTTCATTGTGCCGAGCGGCCCGAAGGCGGGCTGCTCGCACTCGGACCCGATGACCTCGCTGCGCAGTTCGATGACATCGGCCGCCTGCCGTCCTGGATGCTCTTCCCGACAGGTGCGACGGAGGACGATTTGAGGCAGGCCAGCCCGCTCGATCGTCTGGATGCGCAATTCCCACCCACGGCGATCTTCCAGGGCACCGCAGACGTTCCGACGCCGCCGCGGGCTACTGCCTTGCTGCACACGATGCTGGTCGAGCTCGGGGTTCCGACCGACTACCACGTGTACGCCGGCCGTGGACACGAGTTCGACAACGCTCCGATGGCACTCCGTGCGACAGTGGCTGCGGCGGCGTCGTTTCTCGACCGCATGGTGCTCAATCGGGAAAGCGACGCGGAAGAACTAGTGCGATTTGCATTCCCGCCGGCACGATGAGCTTCTGAATCCCCATATTCGATTTCCTCCGCTGCCGCCCTCAGGTCTTCCTTTGAGCAATCGGACACGCGGGACACGCGGGACACGCGGGACACGCCGAACCGCATTGACTGTGACGTGCGTTACGCCGTAGCGTGCGGAGCAGAATCTGCACGAGTGTTCAGTATCCCGCTGGTGGGGTCCGATTCGGAGGTACTTGCGTTGCGGTGGTTTCTAGTCCCAGTCTTTGCGCTGGTTTTGTCGACTCTTGGTATCGGGACGGTGGGGGCCATCCCGCCGGCCGCCGATCAATCGCCACGGATCACTGGTCCGGTCGTGGGTGGTGATCGGGGATTCGCCTACAACGAGTGGCCGTGGTCGTTGAAGCCCTACGGCTATCGGCAGGACGAGTACTTCGTCTCCGGGGCTGCGCGGTCTGTGAAGACCCTGACGTCCGCGAAGTTCCGCACTCGGATCCAGGTGTTCCGCCCGACGAACGCCGTTCGATCGACGGGCACGGTCAAGGTCGAGTGGAACAATGTCACCGCGGAGGCGGAGCTCACGCCCGACTGGGTTCTGCATCACCGCGCGGCGATGAAGGCGGGGGACACCTTTGTCCTCGCCAGCGTCCAGCAGGTGAGTGTTTGTGGCTTCGCGATTCCCGATCCCCGCATATTGTTCCGCGGTGAGAGCGCCGAGGTCTTGCCGACTTGCTCGCCGATGAGTCTGAAGGCCTGGGATCCCCGACGATACGCGTCACTGAGCCATCCGGGGGAGGAGTACGCCCACGACATCTTCTCGCAGATCATCCGCGCGGTGCGCCTGCCCGCGAACCGTGGGGTCGTCACCGGGGGCCGGGCGGTGGAGCGGGTTATCGGGCTCGGGGATTCGCAGTCGGCGTACGAGCTGGGCGCGTATCTGTGCGATGGTTCCGATCGCAGAGCCGGTGTCCTCGACGGTGCGGTGGTCGACTCGGACTTGGGCTTCCGTCGACTGAATTGCAATCCGCGTGTTCCCACGATCAGGATCTGGAACGAGGAGGGCGGCAAGCCTGCCGATGCCCGCGAGCTGGCCAACCTCGCGACTTGGATGGGAGCGGGACATTCGCACGCGGACAATGCCACGATTCAAATCGTCGGGGCGATTCTTGCCTTCAACCTGACCGGTCGAGTCCCCATGTCGGCCGTGCAGATGCAGGCCGTGGTCGCAGACTACGGCCAGAACGGTATCCCGTTCGTGTCGGGCGCGAGTTGCCTGGGCGGCAACTACATGCCCCGGTACGTCCTCGTGAATGCCGCGATCGAGGCGGTGGAGAGTTGGGTGCGCACCGGTCAGAAGCCCGCTGCGATGCCGCGGCTGAAGCCGGCGAAGGGGCCGACCATCAACGACGCCATCACATTCCCCACCCAGTTCCCCGACGCCCTGGCGCGTGACCGGTTCGGCAACGCCATTGGGGGTGTTCGATCACCGGTCATCGACGTTCCGGTGGCGACGTACATCGGGAGCACGTGTTCAGCGATGGGCCAGAGCTTCGGGTTCACCCAGGACCGGCTCAAGGCGTTGTACCCGACTCACCAGGCATACGTCGACCGGTTCGCACGGTCCGCGCAGGATGCGGTCACCCGTGGATTTGTGACCTTCGACGATGCGAACTACCTCCTCCAGGGTGCGACCAATTCGCACGTAGGCGGCAACGACACGGCACGCGCACCGCGGATCGCGAACACCTCGCCGTATCGGACCGGCTAGCGCGGCGGAAGGTAGACCTTGCTCTCCGGAGTTATCTACTGCACACTTGTACAGTATTGTTAGACGCGTCACGCTCAATCGGACTGACCAATCAAGGAGAATCGCATGCCTGTCATCGAAACGGCCGAGGACTTGGACAAGGCCATCGAGGTCTACATCGCAGAGGCCAATGTGGATGCGGGTCAGGTGAAACCGGTTCCGGACCGTCGTACCGAACATCGCGAGTATGTCCTGGGTTTCCGCGAGGTCACCGAAGATCTTGTCAAGCTCTTCGCGGTGGCCAACGGTGACACGAATCCGCTTTGGCGTGACAAGGCGTATGCCGAGAAGTCTCCGTGGGGTGGGATTGTCGCACCACCGTTGTACATCTACACCGCGGCGTCGATCGTGGCACTTCCAGCGCCCCCGGAGATCGAGGGGTTCAACATGTATGCCGCCGGCAACCACGTGGAGTTCCATGTGCCGATCCGTCCCGGCGATAAGTTCACCGCGGAGGACGTGTGGCTGGGGGTCGAGGACCGGTCCCGGCCCGGTCGCCCGCATCGCACCCTGTTGTACCGCGGGGCGAGACGCTTCTACAACCAGCGTGGCGAGCGCATTATCACGCTGACGGGCCACGTGCTCGCCACGATTCCGTTGCCCGGCCATGGTGACAACCTGGCACCGCCGCAACCGGGTCGCGAATTGACCGCTTACAGTGACGCGGAGCTCGACGAGATCTACGACCATTACGACCAGGAGCTGGCCGGGGAGCTGCGCCGAGGGGCCGAGCCGCGATTCTGGGAGGACGTTGCCGTCGGTGACGACCTCGGTGTCGTCCTCAAGGGGCCGCTGGACACGCTTGACAATGCCGCCTTCCTCGGCGTGATCGCAGGCGGCATCGCGTTCGCCGACAAGTGGGAGATGATCCGTGGCGAGCGGATGCATTCTCCGCGCGATCCGGTCACCCGCGCCTACCACTTCCAGATGGACTGGCATCTCGTAGACTCCTCAGCCCAGCACTTCGGAATGCCGCGCGCTATCGGCTTCGGCATCTTCATGGAGATGCACCTCACGCATCTGGTCAACAACTGGCTGGGCGACCTTGGGTGGGTTCAGGAGATGGAGACCCGGATCGGGGCTCCTATGTTCGCCGGCGATATCGCGCGAATCACGGGTGCCGTCACCCGCGTCTACGAGGAGGACGGCATCGGCAAGGCCGAGGTCAGTCTCCGCGCTGTCGAGCGCACGGGAATCGAGATGATGAGCGCCACTGCCATCGTCCAACTGCCCCATCGCGGCGCGCCTGAGGAAGTCGTAGAACGGCTCGTCGGGAATGAGTCGGCGTGAAGACTTACAAGGAACTCCTGCTGTGGACCGAGTCGGGTTACGGCGGCAACGTCGCAATCGCCGACCTCGATGCCGACCTGCGGTGGACCTACGCCGAGCTGAATGATCGCGGACGTGAAGTGGCAGCCGCTCTCGCCGAGGCCGGCATCGGCAAGGGCGACCGGATCGCCTGGCTTGCCATGTCGCACAGTACTGATCTCGGCGCGCTAGTTGCCGGCGCGAAGAAGCTCGGCGCGGTCCTCGTCGTGATGAATGGCCGGGCCTCGGTTGAACGGATCGCGTGGATGATCAACCGTGTGGGCGTTTCACTCCTCGCCTACGCTCCGGACACCGTGGAGTTGCTCGAACGCGTCCGCGCTCAGGGCATTCCGGAAGTGGCGACCTACTTGGCATTCGGTGAACCGGTGCAGCCAGGTGACCTGAGTATGTCGCGAATCTACGAGCAGTACCGCGGCGCCCCAGAGCCCGACGTGGAGGTGTTGCCGGGCGACACCTCCCACATCACCTACACGTCGGGGTCGTCCGGCCCCCCGAAGCCGATCTTCTACTGCGAAGAGAACTGGCTCGAGGGTCAACGCAACATGGCGTACGCCTATTCGCTGTTCCCCGAGGACACTTTCCTCAACTACTTTCCACCGCACTTCACAGCCTGGTTCGGCGTGAACTCGACGGCGGTGATGGCTGCCGCGACCCAGGTAGTGATGCGGTTCGACCCTCCGCGGGTGGTACGGGCACTGGTCGATGAGGGCTGTACACATCTGATCACGACGCCGTCGATGGTCCGGATGTTCCGCGGCGTCTATCAGCAGGATCCGGAGAGCTTCGCCGGCAACCGCGTCCGAGCCGGAATGCTGGGAGGTGAACCGATCACGCCTGATGTCATGGAGGCAGTGGCGACCATGTTCCCTTCGCTCCAGTTGATGGGGAGCTTGGGCTCCACGGAGAGTGGGGGCGCGATCATGCACACCGGGCTCGGCAACGAACGCGTGCGCCACGATGACGGACGCCTGGTGGGCAAACCCATGATCGGCATGACCGTCGAATTGCGCGATCCGGACACTGGCGCCGTGATCACCGGACCCGATCAGGCAGGTGAACTGTTCGTCCGCGGCCCGATCGCGTCCGGCGTCTGGGGCGACGACGCGTTGACGGCGAAGAACTTCCCCGACGGTTGGTGGCGCAGCGGTGACCTGTTGGTCCGAGATGCGGACGGGTATTACTCGTTCGCCGGCCGCGGCGACAGTGTGTTCAAGAGTGGCGCGATCAAGGTGTCCACAGACGAGACCGAGGCGGTATTGAAAGCCCACCCGCAGATCCTCGACGCGGTCGTCGTGCCGGTGCCGGACCCACAGTTCGGGATGGTCGGGTTTGCGTTCGTCCGCCATCAGGGCGAGCTGGATGCTGATGCACTCGACATCTGGTGGCGCGGTCGTGACGATGCCGATCCCGTGGCTAGGCCGCGGCATTGGTCGCTGATCGGTGAGGAGCCGTTCCCGATGGTGACCGCCGCGAAGGTGGACCGTCACGGGCTCCGCCAGCGTGCAGTGCAACTCAGCAGTGCTGACTAGTTCCATCGCGAAGTGAGGAAGGGTAACAGTGGGTACAGAAGAGAGTCGCGTGCAAGGAACCGAGGTCGCGTACGTGTCGGGTGACAATCCCGAGGAGTGGCCCGACGAGCTCGATGCCACGGTTGCGGCGGCGCAGCATCATGAGGTGATGTTTGAGAACGAACATGTGCGTGTGGTGCAGGTGTACATCGAGCCGGGCGATGTCGAGGTCCCTCATCACCACCGCTGGCCAAGCGTGCTTTGCCTACTCGAAGGCCGCTACTTGGTTGACCACAACGGTGCCACCGATGAAGTAGTGCTCGACACCAGGGAGTTCGGTGGTCTCGAACCGATGCGAACGGTCGTCTGGAAGGAGCCGGAAGCATTGCACTACGTCAAGAACCCCAGCGAGACCGACGTCCTCAGGTTGGTCAGGGTGGAGCTGAAGTCAGTGCCGCCCGCGAACCCCGCCTGATTGCCACGCATTGGGAGGTGTCTTGCGTATGAGTGAGGTTGCGGGCGGTTTGCACGCGACGCTCTGGGCCCTCGAGTGCGCGTATTGGGAGGACGTCGACTTCAACGGCGGAGCGCTGGCCCCCAGCTTTTACACCCGGGACGCGGTGTTCGACATTGGGCTCGAAGGCGCGACGTTCATCGGTCGGAAAGCAATCGAGGGGTTCTATGAACGGCGAAGAGCAAGCGGGGAGCGCACTAGTGCGCATCTGGTACACAACTTCGTCGTCGAACCCAAAGGCGCCGGTGTGGCACAGACACGATCGATGATCGTCCTCTATGCGGATTCCGGTGCGGCCCCCTTGTCGTGGAGGCCACCCGCGCTCATCGCCCGTTGCACCGTCGACGTCGAGTGGCGTGATCCATCCTGGTTGATCACCTCGCGACGCAGCGTCCCGTTGTTCGTGAGTGAGCGGTGACCGCCGAGCCGTCCATCGCTGAACTCGTCCGGTTCGTCATGGCCGACGATCAGTGGTCGCCGACGTGGCGGGATCTCACGGAGGTGGCGCCAAACGTCGGTATCGACGAGGCGTATCGCATTCAGTTCGAGGCAATGCGCCAGCGGTGCGACGCTGGCGACCGATTAGTGGGCTACAAGGCCGCCGCCACGTCGATACATGCCCAGCAGATCCTCGACGGGTTCCCAAGCCCAACTGTCGGAACGATCCTTGCATCGCGATTCGCCGACACCGGCGCCGTCTATCGGATTCGTCCGGGGAAGACATACGTGGAGGCCGAGATCGCCATCACGCTGGGAGAAGACTTGCGTGGCCGTCACGTCACGGCAAAGGATGCTGCCAGAGCTACCGCGTGTCTTTGCCCGGCGCTTGAGATCGCGCCCTGGTCCCCGACGATGGTTGCGGGCAAACGCAGTATTCCGCACGGCATCGCCACTCACAAGACCGACGGATTGATCGTGGTGGGTCCGCCGGTACCGCCCGAGCGAGTGCGGGATCTCCGACTGGAGGGGGCGCTCCTCCAAGTGGATGGACGAGTGGTCGGGTCGGCTACCGGGGTTGAGGCCATGGGCAATCCCTTTGAGGTGGTTGCCGCGATTGCCCGATTACTCGCGGAACACAGCATGACTCTGCAGTCGGGAATGCTGGTGATGACGGGTTCGCTCCTGCGTCCATATTCGTTGGCGAATGGCGTTCGCGCGGCAACAGCAGAGTTTGCCAACCTCGGCAGGGTCGATGCCGCATTCATCCCGTCTCGGGAAGACCTCACCGACATCGACCCCGGATAACCGGCGCGGTCCCGACGGTCGTCCTACCCGACCTTCTCGGCGGTGTAGCTGTTGCGGAGCGAACCGATGCCGTCGATCCGCACCTCGAATTCGTCGCCGTCGCGCAGAAGCACCGGTGGTTTGCGGACAAGGCCGACACCGGCCGGGGTGCCGGTCAGTAGGAGATCTCCGGGTTCGAGGGTGACGAAGGTGGTGATGTAGGCGATCAGCTCGGGTATGCCGAACATGAGATTGGAGGTTCGGTCATCCTGCATCTGCTCGCCGTTGAGGAAGCCCTGGATTCGCAAGTCCGGTCGAGCACCACCGAGCTCGGTGGCGGGCACGACCACAGGTCCGATCGGTGTCAGCGAGTCCCACGCCTTACCCGCCGTCCGCTGGGCGGTATGGAACTGGAAATCGCGCACCGAACCGTCGTCCGCGGCGGTGTAGCCGAATATGACCTCAGCGACCCCCTCGACCGGAACCCGACGGCACCGCTGCCCGATCACGACGGTCAACTCGGACTCGAAGTCGATCTGATCCGACTCCGGGGGCAGGCCGATTTCCTCATCCGGTCCGGACAGCGAGGTTGCCCACTTGACGAAGACATCCGGGTGGGCGGGGCCGTCGGTACGGCCTCCCTCCTTCACATGGTCCAGGTAGTTCTGCCCGATGCACAGGATCTTGCGCGGATCGGCCACCGGAACGAGCAGCGCCCCCGAACCGACGGCGATCTCCCGCCCCTGGGCGATCGCAGCGTAGTCACCGTTGGTCGCGCCCAACAGTTCCGGCAGGTCGTCGAACTCCGTGCCGCGGACGGTCGCCAGTCGCGCGGTCGGATCTCCTTGGCGGTACCACGCGCACACGATGCGGTCACCGTGTCGCACCCGGCCCAGTCCAAGGCCGGGGCGGACGCTCCTCTGCTCCGCTACTGAATCATCCCGCATGGTCAACCTCGACTTCTCTGATGTGCTGATTGTGATGTCACAGTTTCGAACTCAGTTCCGCGGCTTTGTCACGCACCAGCGTCCCGAATACTTCACGGATCTCGGGCACGAGACGGTAGGACGGCATCGAGATCGAGATAGCCGCGATCGGCTCACCGTCGCGGTTCACAACAGGGGCGGCGATCGAGGCCACGTCGGGGCGCCAGCGGCCGGGATTGACGGCGTATCCGAGACGGCGGACCTCCTCGAGGTCGGCGGCCAGATCTGCGGCCTCGGCTGCGTTCTCCTCCACAGAGTCCGGGAGGTAGGCCCGGATGTCTGCGGGGTCGAGGCGCGACAAGAACGCACGGCCAGACCCGGTGAGGTAGATGGGGACCCGCTGACCGATGTGCGTGATGGTCTGCACGGGACGAGATGACGGCACCTTGTCGATGAGGACCAGGCTTTGCGCGTCGGGTATCGAGAGATGGATGTTCTCCTCGGTCGCCACACCCAGCTCGACGATGATCGGTCTCGCCAGCTCACGGAGATCGACCTCGTTCATCACCTGCGCGCCGACAGCGAATGCTCGTGCCGTGATGGCCCACTCGACCTCTCCGGGATCACCGTGGGCCGATACCCACCCGGCGTACTGCAGGGTCTTCAGAATGCGCGAAACCGTCGGCTTGGGAAGGCCGAGCTCGCGGGCCAGGCGGGTGAGCCCGATCGGCTGAAGTTCGGCCAAGGCCTCCACCAGGGCCAGCGACCGCAAGACCGACTGAATGGCACAGTCGGGCGCGGGTGCGGCGTCACCGCTCTCGATCACACATGCCTCCTTGCTTCCACCCATCATAGGAAGAGGTCTGCGACTAGATCTTCATCACGGCGACGGCGAAGCGGTGCGCCAGCTTCCATTCCCCGTCGACCATCCGCAGCGTGTCATGGAACTCCCCGAGCATGGACGTCGCGACCATCGGCGTCTCCGCCTCTGCCGCAGCGGTGGTTCGGTAAATCTGGACGTAGCTGATGACCGAGCATTCGGTGGGTGATACCGACGTGCTCAGGGTGGTCGTGGTGACGTGGCGCTCGAGTTGGTTCGGATCGCGCGAAGCGATGACCTCTCGGATTGCGTCGCGCCCGACCAGTGTTTCGCCGTGGCGGTCCCAGACCCCGTCGGGGGCGAAGAGTTCCGCGGCCGCATCGAACTCACGGTGGTCGAGGTGGTGGGCGAAGGCAATCACGACTTGTCGGCACGCGACCTCGACCTCCGCCGAAACCGCCGCTGCCGCGGTCATGCCCGGCCTTGGAGAGTATGTGCAGTCCCAGTGGCACGGCGTACCAGATCGACGCCGTAGTCGTTGGCGTTGGGGAACCGCACCACGGTGTGGATGTGGAAATGTTCGGGCTCGGGATTGGCGAGGAAGATCCCCGCATGATGATCGAACTCGACCATGATCACCGGGCTCTGGATGCGGTAATAGAAGGTGTCGCCGAGGGAGGTTCCGCCGATCCAACACAGATGGGTCTGGTCGAGATGGCGGCGGACGTCGGCGATCCGCGCCGCCCGCGGCCCGGGGGGCTGGTAGTCGAGGAATTTCTCGACCAGCCCGACGACCAGTTCGACGACCGTTGGGCTGGCGTCGCCGATCGGCAGCCCTTCGTAGGGAATCACCCGGTTGTCCTGGAAAGCACCCCCGAGATGGAGCTCATCGCCGGGATGCACGCGACCCTCGGGCATCGCCGGGTCCCGCTTTCGGGTGTACAGGACAGCCTGCTCGCGTTGCTCGGGGGACAGTGCCGCCATTAACTCGACGCCGGCCACTTCCTGCTCCCGGAACAGCGTGGTGCCCGCATAGGGGCCATCGTCGATCTCGTTGGGTTCGGCGCCGAAGAAGACGGGTGCGAAGACCTGCTGTCCGCCGATGAAAAGGGTGCTCAAACACAGGTGGTGGCCATAGAGGTTCCATCCCCACGGCTCGGTGGCCGAGGGGGTGCCGAAGATGTTGAGGTTGTAGCTGTTCTCGTTGAGCAGTTTGGGCAGTCCCACGACCTCACCGAGGAAGCCGTTGACACGCATCGTGTCGACGATCTTGCGGTAGCCCGAGTCGCTGGTTCCCGCGCGCAACAAGTCGTGCACAAAGCCGCGGGTCGACTCGTCGAGTTCCTCCAGCCGCAGGCCGAACTGGTTGACATAGAACTCGGGGTTCATCCACGCCCGCCACACCTTGCTGTCGAGCGGGTGGCACAGCGAATTCCGTTGGTCGTCGGACAGCGAGGCGAGCAGGACCGTAGCCGCGCGGACGGACTGGGTCGTAGGGGCGCCCTCGTCGCCACCGAGTTCCAGCAGACCGTCGACCACTGACTCATTGGTGGTGATCCCCCGGAACGACAGATTCTCGAACCCGTCCAGCCATGCCTGCACCATGGGGCCGGCGATCGGGTGGGCCCTCATGGCGTCTGCGTACTCGTACGGATCGAGGTCCCCGACCTCTGCCAAACGGGGATGGTCAAGCGGAAAGAGGTGCTTTCGAAAACCCGACGACATACGTTTTTTCCCTTCTTCACGATCGGCGCTCGCCCCGGAGGCCCTTGACGCCCGCGTGCCTGCGGGCTTATCTTGCCACCAAGACCACATTGCGGTCCATAGGTCCACAATTCGGACCGCTGAAAGGGGTCACATGTCACAGCCCGGCATTGCCGCGCCGTTTCTCGACGGTGTCCGCGTCCTCGACATCACCGGCGCTCTGGCGGGGCCGTATTGCACGATGATCCTTTCCGATCTGGGTGCCGATGTGATCAAGATCGAACCGGTCAACGGCGACGGGATGCGACGGCGTCTGTTGGGGCCGGGCAAGGCTCCTCTCCCGTTTGCCCTGACTCATCGCGACAAGGGCAGTCTTGCGGTGGATCTCAAATCGTCCGAGGGCCGCGACATCCTTGCCCGCCTCGCCGCTGCCAGCGACGTACTCGTCGAGAACTTCCGAACCGGCGCGCTGTCGGGGCTCGGCCTCGGCTACGACGACCTCAAGGACGACTGCCCGGCACTCGTGTATTGCTCGATCTCCGGCTTCGGCCAGAACGGGCCGATGCGCGACGCCAAAGCGGTGGACCTCGTGGCCCAGGCCTACGGCGGATTGATGAGCGTCACAGGTGCGGACGAAGGCGAGATCGCCAAGGCCGGCTTCCCGATCTCGGATCTCGGCTGCGGGATGTGGGGATCGATCGGTGTGCTCGCCGCATTGCTGCGCGCCCGCGCGACAGGGGTCGGCGCGCACCTCGACGTCGCCCTCAGTGACACAGTGGCCGGGTGGTCGGTGTGGGAGGTCGCCGACTACGTCGCCACCGAGGAGGTCCCCGGACCACTCGGCACCGCCCATCGTCTCGCCGCGCCCTATCAGGCCTTCGTCTGCGGAGACGGCCAGTCGCTGGTGATCGGAGCGGTCGACCGCCAATGGGGACGGCTGTGTACGGTTCTCGATATCGATCTGAGCAGCGACGATCGATTCGCCACCGAGTATTCGAGGTTCCAGAATCGGCATGCCCTCGCCGAGATCTTGACCCGCAGCCTCGCCACGGATTCCGCAGAATCCTGGATCGTGCGCCTGCGCGACGAGGGGATCGCGTGCGGGCCGGTCAATTCCATCGATCGGGTCGTCGACGACGAGCAGTTCGCCGCCCGCGGGATGTTCGTCCGAGACCGCGAGCGGCATGGCGAGGACATCATGATCAACACGCCTATCGTTGCCGACGGGGCGCCACGGGCCCGGGGACGGGCTCCCTTGCTGGGTGAATCTACGACGGCGCTGCTGGCCGAGATGGGGTACGGGCCGTCGCAGATTGATGAACTCGTCGAAGCGGGCGTCGTGGGTGCGAGTGATGCCGTCGATCCGGACCGGTCCGTTCATCAGGAACCACCGGTGCAGCGGGCGGCGAAGCCATGACGGTGAGCGCCCAATCCCGGCCGACCGGTGACTTCGTCGGTCCTACACCGGGGCGTGAGGGGGTCGGCGAGCTGGTGGGCAGCAGTATGTCTGCGGTTTTCGTCGATGGCCTCCGAACACTGGGGCGTGCGGTGGAACTCGCTTGGGATGCGGTGCGCGGCTTGGTTACCGATGTGGTGGGTGGGCGCTTCCCCTGGCGCGAGATGATGAACCAGGTGTATTTCCTCATCGTCGTCACGACCGTGCCGGCGATCCTGATGGCGATCCCGTTCGGGGTGGTGGTCTCGATTCAGATCGGCAACCTGATCCACCAGTTGGGTGCGGATTCGATGATCGGCGCGGCCGGCGGTATGACCGTCATCCAGCAGGGTGCACCGATGGCGACAGGGCTGTTGCTCGGTGGGGCCGGCGCCTCGGCGATCGCTTCGGACCTGGGTGCGAGAACCATCCGAGAGGAGATCGACGCCTTGCGCACCATGGGTGTCGATCCCGTCCGCCGTCTCGTCGCACCTCGCATGGCGGCGATGACCCTCGTAGCCCCGCTCGTGAACATCCTGATCATCACGGTGGGGGTGTTGGCCGGATACGCCGTGGCGATCGGCGCGCAGAGTGTGACACCCGGAAGCTACTGGGCGACGTTCGGGTCGTTCACGTCGGTTCTCGACGTCTGGATCTCCATGGTCAAGGCGACGATATTCGGATTCCTGGTGGTGATCATCGCGTGTCAGCGGGGGTTGGAGGCCAAGGGAGGCCCACGAGGCGTCGCCGACGGCGTCAACGCGGCAGTCGTTCTGTCGGTGGCCGCAATCGTTATCGTCAATCTCGTCGCGGCGCAGATAGTGGCTATGTTCGTACCGGTCAGGATGGGCTGAGATGGCGGCGTCGGTGTATTCTCCGCCGGGACTCCGGTGGGCACGACAGACGCACGACCGCCGCGCCGCGGTAGCCACCCCGGTGGAGAATCTGGGGTTTGTCCTCACTTTCGTCTGGCATGCGATCGTCGCGATCCCGCAGGCCATCGGGCACTACAGGACCCACACGATCCGCCTGATCAGCGATATGACGTGGGGTCGCGGGTCGCTCCTCGTCGGCGGTGGGACCGCCCCGATGCTGGCTCTGCTGGGCGCGGCGATGGGGGCCAGCCTCGGGGTTCAGGCCTTCTCGACGCTGGACATGCTGGGCATGGGGCCGGTAACGGGCATGATCTCCGCGTTCGCGAACACCCGTGAACTGGCACCGATTGCCGCCGGTATCGGATTCGCCGCGCAGGCGGGTTGCCGGATCACAGCCGAGATCGGCTCGATGCGGATCTCCGAGGAGATCGACGCTCTTGAGGCACTGGGAATCCGGTCGATCCCGTTCGCGGTGACGACCCGCCTGGTGGCCGGAGTCGTCTCCCTGGTCCCGACGTTCCTGATCGCGCTGATCCTCAGCTATTTCGCGTGTGCCACGGTGATCGTCGTGCTGCACGGCCAGGCGGAAGGCGTGTACGGGCACTATTTCGACCAGTTCGCCAGCGGTGGCGACATTATGGCCGCGGTGCTGAAGATCATGGTCTTTGGTGCGGCGATCGTCCTGATCCATTGCTACTACGGCTACTTCGCCTCGGGTGGCCCAGAGGGTGTTGGACGCGCATCCGGTCGTGCGGTGCGAGCGAGCTTCGTCTCGATCATCGCGCTCAACATGGTGCTGACCGTCATCCTGTGGGGCGCCAATTCGCCGGTGACTTTCACGGGTTGACGGGGAACTACGATGCCACAGTACTTGTTGTCGACGACCACGCCGGAACGGTCGAGAGTCGTCGGGCTGATTGCACTCGCGGCGGTGGCCGTCCTGGTCGGGATGTGGTCGTTGATGAACGCCGTCGCGAGGGACAGCGACAGCCTGCGGGTACAGCTTCGGACCGAGCAGGTCGGATCCGGTCTCGGATCGGGCAGCTACGTTGTGCTCGACGGGGTACGCGTGGGCACCGTGGCGTCGGTGGAGAGTCCCGACATCACCCACCAGATCATCACTGTCGAGCTCGATCGACGTCGGGTCGCCGGACTGACAGATGCGATGACCATCGCCTACGCGCCGGAGAATCTTTTCGGTATCACCGCGATCAACCTCCAGCGCGAACCCGGGGGATCCAGGCTTACCGAAGGTACGACGATCGACCTGGCCGCCCGTGGGGGGTCCACCGACGCGACCATGGGCTTGATGCTCGAATCGCTGACGAACTTGACGACCGGTGTGCTCACACCGCAGACAGCGGATCTGCTCGCCCAGGCCGCCGACGCGCTCGACGAGTTCACTCCGCTGTTCGAGGCGCTGATCGGAGTAACCCGGAGCTATGTAGGGGCCCGCAAGTATGCGCCGTCAACAATCCTGAACTCGTATGCGGGACTCCTCGAGGGCGCCGAACCCTTCCTCACCTCCACCGTCGACGTCATCGACTACATCCAGAACATTGCGGTACTCAAGTCCGATCACAAGCGAACTGACGACTTTATCCACATCATCGCTCAACAGGTGATACCGGGAGCGGCCAAGCTCATGACGACCATGGAACGCTACTACCCGCCATATATGCAGATGCTCACCCCGCTGATGGCGGCGTTGGCGAACACCGTGCCCAATTCCCGGTCGCGCCAGCAGCTGACCCAATTGTTGACCAGTCTCGATGGTGTGTTCACCGGTGGAGCGGATCCCGCGTTGAAGGTGGCCTTGGTGATCCTGGCGCCCATGTGGGGTTCGACGGCTCCCCGGCAGTTCCGCCGGATGGGTGGCGACCGATGAGCAGCTCGCACAACCGTGGGTTTGCCCGTAGGGCGGCATTCTCGGCTGTCTTCGCCGTGTGCATGCTTCTGTTGCTCGTGTTGATCGTGCGCGTGATCGAAAGACCTGTCGACGGCCAAACCGACGCATACACGGCTGATTTCACCGACGCCAACGGTCTCCGTGTGGGTCATGACGTTCGCTTGCACGGCGTTCCGGTGGGCAAAGTCGAGCGGATCGAGCTGCACGATGACCACGCCCGGGTGCGTTTCACCGTCCAGCGCACGCATGCGGTGACGGTGACGACGACGTTGGCGATCCGGTATCAAAGCCTCACCGGCGAGCGCTACGTCGATGTGCGGCGCGAGGCTGGGCAGCCGCAGCGGCCCACCGATCCCATCCCTACGGCGAGGACCGTGCCATCGTTCGACATCACCACGTTGTTCAACGGTCTGCAGCCCGTGCTCGCGGAGTTCTCACCGCAGTCGTTGAACAAGTTCAGCGAGACGATGCTGGCAGTGATCGAGGGCGACGGTGATGGCATCGGGCCGGCGTTCGACGCCATCGACGAACTCAGCAAGCATGTCACCGACCGCCAGCAGGTTATCTCTGTCCTGTTCGCCAATCTGCGGCAGATTTCCGACTCGTTGGGCGGGCGCTCTCCTCAGCTGACGGAGTTGCTGACCGGGTTTGGCCACCTCTTCGACGTGCTCGACGCGAGTATGAAGGGGATGGTCCATCTGGCGGACCTGTCCCCGTATGTGTTCGCGCCGATCAACAACATGATGCGGATCATGGGGATGACCACCGAGACGAATCCGGATATGGACAATCTGCTCCGCCTGATGTTTCCCGACCCTCAGGCCTTGGTGGACCTCGCGGGCCACGTCCCCGCGCTCATCCAATCCCTTGATGCTCTGGTGCCCAAGCTCAACGGCACATCGCAACTCGACCTCAACTGCAGCAAGGGGGCGGCGACGATACCGGAACCGCTCCGCCTGGTGATGGCCGGACAAAGGATCTCGGTATGTCGGAACTGAACGGCGACGCCGGCCCGCAGCCGCAGGTAAACAACCATGCGGCCCTGGCCAAGCGCAAGGAGTTGCGCTTCGGGGCATTCGGTTTGGTCCTGTTGGTGGCCGCCCTGGTCGGCACGTCGGTGCTCTACTTCAGCCCGCGCGGCAACACGTCCTATCGGGCTCATCTGTCCGAGGCCCAATCGGTGCGGACCGGAATCGACATCCGTATCGCGGGGATCACGGTGGGCAAGGTCACGGGTCTCACGCTCCGCGACGATCGCGTCGACATGACGTTCACCGTGAAGTCCGATGTGCCCGTCGGGTCAGAATCAACGATGGATGTGCGGATGTTGACGATGATCGGCGGGCACTACATCGCCCTGTTCCCGGCCGGTGACGCACCCCTGGGCGACAAAGCGATACCAGCGGATCGGGTCACCCTGCCCTACAGCCTGATGCGAACGATGCAAGACGCGGCCGCGCCGGTGGGCGCGGTTGACGGTAGGGCTATCCATGCCGACATCACTGCTCTCAACTCGGCGTTCTCGCGGGCGCCCAACGCGTACCGCAACATCGGTCGAATGGCGCAATCGATCGTTGGGATCCTCGACAAACAGAACCGCGACGTGTCCCAGGCGCTCAAGGTGGCCGACGAGTATGCCGGGACGATCGACCGCAATCGGGCCGCGCTGGGGATGATGGTGCGCAGCCTTGCGTCGATCGAGCGAAGTCTGCTTGACAACAGGGCGTCGGTGACGGCATGTCTGCAGATGCTTGCCGAGATGCTCAGTCGGGCCGTCACCTTGGAGCCGGCGTCGGCGACCTATCTCGAGCCGGTGCTGGACAAGCTGGGCGAAAGCGAACCGGCGCTTCGCAGCCTGGCAGGCAAGCTCGATTCGGCGATCACGACGGTGCGTTCCACGATGCGACGACTCGTCGCCGCTGCTGGGCCCGATGGACTTAGCCTCGACCAGTCGGCGACGACTGTCGACGGGTCAGCGTTGTGCGTACCGATTCCAGGGCGGAGGTGCTGACGTGCGGGCATTTCTGGCGTCACGGGGCTTGATCACGTCGATCGGTGTGGCGCTTGTCGCGGTATTGGCCGTCGTGGGGTACGTCATCGCGTATCAGCCGTTCCACGAGCGTGTGCGCTACTGCGCGCTCATGCCTGATGCGGTCGGGCTGTACACGGGCAATCACGTGACCGTGCTGGGTATGCCGGTCGGCCGTGTGCTCTCGCTCGCGCCGGAGGGCGGCAAGGTGCGGGTCGACTTCGACGTCGATGCCCGCCACCGGTTGCGGGGAACGGTGATGGCCACCACCATTTCCGACACCGTGGTGGCTGACCGGAGCCTCGCGGTGACCACCGAGAAGGGCGCCGCACCGTGGAATCCGCGGTCATGCGTCACAACCGCCTTTACCCCTAAGAGTGTCACCGAGGCGGTCTCGGCCTTCAGTAAGGCGGTCGACGAGGTGGGCGCACCGAGACTAGACGGCAACAATAGGCCGGTCAAGTTGTTGATCGGCCAGGTCGATGACGCGACGCGCGGCACCGGACCGGCTATGAACGCCCTGATCGAGGATCTGGGCCGCGCCCTGCGGTCGCCGCTGGCGGCCATCGGCCGGATCGGGAGCCTGATCGACTCTTTGGAGACCCTGACCGGGAGCATCGACGCCACCTGGGGGTTGATTAAGGCAACGCTGCTCGATTTCGGTCCCGGCATCGAGATGGTTAACTCGGTGTGGGTGTCGGTCAAACAGTTCGCCGAGTCGTTGTTGATCCTCGTTCCCTGGCTGAACCGGCTCTCGCACAAGTACGGGGCGCCGCTGATGCAGACCTTGGATGCGACCGTGCCGATACTCCGCTTCTTGAGTGCCAATGTCGCGAGCCTCGTGGACCTCGTCGACATGATTCCGACACTGGCGTCGGCATTCCACAGGTCGGTGGATCCGAAGACACGACGACCCGCGATCAACTACCGGGGACCGGCGGTGGCGCTGCCGGCGTCGACTGCGGTGCCCCTGTGCGAGATCGTCGGGCGAGTCGTCCCAGACAGATGCGAGCGGCGCGGCGGTATGACCACTGCCGATCTCGTGCCGCTGGTGCTGGGCGTGGCAGGTGCCCGATGAGGCCGCAGCGGATCCGGGTCGGAATGACCGGATTGGTCGCGGCGATGGGCATCGTGATGTCGACGGGGTGCTCGATCGACCCTGCGCAGGTGCCGGTTCCCGGATCGTCGGTCGGTGGGGACACCTACCGCCTGAACATCGAATTCGCGAACGCGTTGAACCTCCCGGCGCGTGCTCGCGTGATTGCCAACGGCGTACGGATCGGGACGTTGGAGCACGTAACGATCATCGACGGCGCGGACGGGGCGCCCGGCCACATCAACGCCCTGGTGGAGATCAAAAGGTCGGTGCGGTTGCCGGTGTCGACGACCGCCCAGCTCCGGCAGAAGACCCTGCTCGGTGACATGTACATCGGTTTGGACGTGTCGGCGCGGGGCTCGACAGGAGTACTCGCCGACGGGGGCGTCATCCCGCTGGACCAAACGAAGCCGGCAATGCAGGTCGAAGACCTGATGGCCGGGATGGCGACCTTCGTCACCAGCGGGGCGATCGGGGACCTGGAGCGGATGATCAGCCGCACCAACGCCATCATGCCAAGGATCACCTCTGATACTGCGGCGATGTTCGGCGCGGTGGGCACGGACCTGAAGAACCTCGCGGGCTACACCTCCGCACTCGACCGCTTCATGGATGCGACGAACCGTGATCTCAAGGCGGTGTTGGACAGTCGTCCTGTTCTGGAGTCGATGCTCAGCCCAGACGGTGTGAAAGTCGTTTTGAGCAACTTCACCACCCTGACGGGCGCGTTCAACGTCATCGGCGGCTTCGGTGACCTGGCCGACGGGATGATGTGGATGGCGCCGTTCCTGGCGCAGACCGAAAGGGCGGTGGCGGTGCTCGTCCCCCTGTTGCTGGGCAATCGGCCGATGGACCTCACCTCGCCGTCAAACCTGAACCGCTTCGTGGCATTGATGAATCAGAAAGTCATCCCGTTCATCGACGGCGGCGCACGCATCGACATCACCGCCATCGAGGTCAATCCGAAGCCAAGCGGAGTTGCCGCCCAGAAGGTCGACGTCTCCGCCATGGCCGACGTCCTGCGGATGATCGGGCTGGTCCGATGAGCCGCATTGGCCGCGGACCGCTGATCTCGCTCCTCGCCGTCGCGGTGGCCCTACTTGTCAGCGCTGCCTACCTGGCGTTCGGCGTCGCCAACTATCGGCCTTTCGCCGAGTCCGCCCGTTTCACCGTGGCGCTCGACAACGCGGCGGGCCTGATTCCACGTTCGCCGGTGATGCTCAGCGGTGTCCGGATCGGCAAGGTGACAGCGGTCGACAACATTCCCACCGGCGGGGTCACGGTGCACTTCGACACCGAGAAGAAGCACCGCATCCCAGTCGACTCGACGCTACGTGTCGAGAACCTCTCCGGCCTGGTCGAGGCGTTCATGGACTTCCGGCCCCGCACCGGTACTGGTCCGTACCTGCGCGCCGGCGACCAAGTCGCTTCCACGCGGGTAGCACCACCGTCGACGATCACCGAGCTCGCCGAGACGGCAACGCGCCTCCTCGAACAGGTCAACACCCAGCAGCTCGCCTCGATCGTGAACACGTTCACGGCGGGCCTCGACGGCACGCGCGACACCCTGACGAGGTTGGCCCGTTCGACGGACCTGCTGGCCGCGGTCCTCCTCGCCCGAACCGATGTGCTGAGGCAACTGTTTGTGAATGTCCAGGCGCCCGTGGGGGACATGGCCTGGGCCAAGACTGCACTGTCCTCGGGTGCGGAGTCCTGGTCGACGTTCGGACCCAAGATCGATCAGATGATCAATGCCATCGGTGAGGTGGCCAAGCAGGGAAACGTTCCCGACGACTACGTAACGGGATGGGGGCTGATCCCGCTGATCGACAAACTGAACGTTTGGATCGCCGCCACCGGCCCCGATGTTAGATCCCTCGCGCCAGCCCTCAAGCCACTTGTGGATGCAAGCACCGCAGTTGCCGGGCGGGTTGACATCTCCCAACTCATCGCCGACGGGCTGGGAGCAGTCGGAGACGGCGACGCCCTGCACTTTCAAATCCGCCTGCGATAGTCCGGAGCAATTCTCATGAACGGAGCGACCACCATGACAGATTCGACCGAAGGTGAAGCTGATGCCGCCGACAAGTCTGACGGGAAGCCCGCCGACAAGCCAGACGGCAAATCCTCCGCAATTGCGGTTGCAGACAAGGACACCTCAACGGGGAACGTGACTCTGACGGTCTCGAAAGAGAACCTTCGCCGATGGGCGGTCAGTGCGGTCCTCCTGATCCTCGCGGTCACGTTCGCAGCGCTCTACGCCAGCGCACGCCACACGCTTTCCACGCAGGATGCCGCGGCGGCGGACACCGCGAGGGCCGAGAAGATCGCCACCGAGTACGCCTCCGGTGCGGCCACCATCCAGTACCAGGACATCGACGCCTGGCTGGCCCGGCTGAAAACGAACACGACGCCACAACTGGCCAACAAATTCGAGACGACCACGCCCAAGCTCAAAGAAGTCCTGGCGCCGCTCAAGTGGACATCCACGGCGACGCCGCTGGGGGCCGTGGTCACGACTGCGACCGACGGGGTCTACAAGGTCAACGTGTTCCTCACCGTGAACTCGACGAGCACCCAGACACCCGACGGCGGACGGACAACCGTGACCTACAACGTCACCGTCGACCAGAACAACGACTGGAAGATCACCGACGTCGGCGGCGTCGACAGTGCGCTTCCCGGCAAGTGAGCGGAGACTATCCGTTGAGCACCGCATCCGCTCGCCGCGGAATGGTCCACACGTCGGCCGAGAACGGCGTCGGCACCATCGTCTTTGACAACCCCACACGGCGCAACGCGCTGTCAGTGGACATGATGGAGGCGACTCACACCGCATTGGGTACGTTCGACGCTGATCCCGGCGTCGCCGTGGTCGTGCTGCGCGGGGCGGGTGACATCGCCTTCGCCTCCGGTGCCGACATCTCCGAGTTCGAAGAGCACCAGACATCCGCCGAGGCACAAGTGCGATTCGATGCCACTGCGGCCGAAGTCTTCCGCACACTCCGGGAGATGGCCACGCCGACGATTGCGATGATCTCCGGATACTGCCTCGGCGGGGGTCTTGCCGTCGCGATCGGCACCGATATCCGGATCGCCACGACCACGAGCACCTTTGCGATCCCCGCGGCCCGTCTCGGACTCGGCTATCCACTCGAGAACACCGCAGCCCTGGTCAGCATCGTCGGTCCGGCAAACGCGGCGGAGATGCTGTACAGCGCCCGGCGGCTCACCTCCGCGCAAGCGCATTCCGCTGGACTGGTCAACCGAGTCGTCGAGGTCGACGAGTTGGGACCGACGGTGGCCGAATTGGCCGGCGCCATCGCCGCCAACGCGCCGTTGACGATCCGGGCGGCGAAGAACTCCATTCGCGCCGCCATCGCACCCACCCGCGACGACCTCGCCGCCAGCGCACGTCAAAGCATTGCCGACTGTTCCCGGTCCGCGGACATCCGCGAAGGCCAGCGGGCATTTATGGACAAGCGACCGCCGGTGTTTCGCGGCGTCTGACGGCCGAGAGTCGAAGGCTAGCGGCGTTTGGCGGCGTCGTGCACGTCAGCGGGGTGGCTGGAGGCCGATCGGTGTCCACACCAGATCCTCGTCAGCGCCCAGCAGGAGTTCTCGGGCGATGTCGGGGTAGAGGGTGTCCTTGACGAGGGCGTGCTGGCATCCGGCGAGGGCGTCGCGAACCCACCGCTGCAAGGTGCCTGCGCGCAGCGCGATTCCGCCGGCGTTCGCAAAGACGAATTCGGCGAGTTCACGGAGGCTCTCGTGCAGGTAGATCATCGCTCCGCGGATGAGTGTGAAGTCACGGCGGCTCGGCGGTCGGCCGGCCCGCAACGATGTGTCGAGACCCGACCATGCTTCGAGAACCAGCGCACGAACCGACCGGAACGCGAGTTCGTGACGAGCGAGTGCTGCACAGAACCGCGGATCGTCGGCAGGAGTGGCTCCCCTCGACCCGGGCACTTGCGCGAATGCCGCTAGTTCGTCGAGCAGTCGGCGGGATGCGCCGAGCGCAAAGGCGGTGTGGGGGAGAGTAGCGTAGACGATCGCGCCACCGAGGTTTTGGCGACCCGGCGACTGCGGCTGAAAATCGGTCCCTATCACGCGATTCGACGGCACGAATGCGTCGCCCACAACGAAGTCGACGCTGCCGGTGGCCCGGAGCCCGAGCACGTCCCAGTTGCCTTCGCGCGTAACGTCGTCGCTGGACACGATGTACATCGCGATCCGCGGCGCGCCGTTGACCATGAGCGGAACACCGTCGTCGTCAGCCTCAAGAGCTGCCACGGCCGTGTAGTCAGCGTGGAGGACTCCGCTGCCGTACGACCAGCGACCGGACACTCGATACCCGCCCTCGGTCGCGACCGCTCGGCCCTGAGGTGCGCCTGATCCCGAGACAAATAGGCTTCCCGGCACGCTGCGGACGAGTTCTTCCCGGACGTCAGGGGTGAGACAGGCGACGAGGATTCCGGTCATTGCCCAGATGCTGCCGTCCCATGCCATCGCGGAGTCGATCGTGGCCAACCTCTCGTGGACGAGGAGCGCGTCGCCCGGGAACATAGCCAGACCACCCAGCGACTCCGGAAGAAACATCGATGGAACCTGAGTACCGGCGAGTAGTTCCATGGTGCGCGGACTGAGTCGGCCCGACTCTTCGTTCCCCTCAATCTCCTCGGCGAGCGCCGCGGCGATATCGTCGATTCGCGCGATAAGGACGCCGACGTGGCTCGCGCTGCGGAGCGCTTCATCGTCGAGTGCAGTGTCGGACTGGGCGAGATTCGGGGTGGTCATCGAGTAGGTCCCTTCCTAAGCGGGATTGGCGCCCCGGCAACGGTGGCGTCGAGATCGTCCAGGAGGCGTAGCGCCACCGGTGTGATGTACACGCTAGCCACGCTGGGCTCCTTCATACTGCTTTGCGATCCGGTCGACGAGATCTGCCACCGTAGGGACATCGTGAACGCCGCTGACCGAATGGCCGGCGGAGAACAGTTCAGTCCAGCGCTTGGGCCCGACTCCCGCGGCGCCCGGCCCGTAGATCTCTTTGGACTCTTCCGGCGTGATGGATTCGTCCAGGTCGGCGATGTCGATGCCGGATGCAACGATCGCCGGTATGAGGATGCTCGCCGGTAGCCCGGTGAACGCGTTGGTCAGGAGCACGTCGTCGGCGGTGCTGGAAACGAGCATCCCCTTGTATTCGTCACTCGCCCCGCTCTCGCGGGTCGCGATGAAGCGGGTGCCCATATAGCCGAGGTCGCATCCGAGCGTCTGCACGGCGAGGAGTGACGTGCCGTCGGAGATCCCGCCGGACATCACGATGGGGCCGTCGAAGAACTCGCGAACCGCTCGGACGAACGCGAACGGATTCATCCATCCGGTGTGACCGCCCGCACCGGCACCGAGGAGGACGAGTCCGTCGGCTCCGGCTTCAACGGCCCGGTGGGCGTGCTTGATCGACGCGACGTCGGCGAAGATCATGACGCCCGCCTCGTGGAGCGGCCCCACGACCGGGGTGGGTGAGCCCACACTGGTGATCACCATCTCGATGCCGTGGTCGAGCAAGGCCGCGACATGGTCGTCGCGGCTGGGCTGCGCGATGATCAGGTTGGCGCACACCGGGGCTGATTCGGTACCTTCCAATCTGCTCTGGATCTCGGCCAGCCATTCGGACAGCCGCTCCGGTGTACGCGCATTGGCGGTGGGGAAGGCGCCGACGACACCGGCCTGGCACGCCGCGACGACCAGATCGGGGTTGGACACCCGGAGCATGGGGGAAACGATCAGCGGCAGCCGCATTCGAGATCGCAGTAGTTCCCATCGAGTTGTCATTGTGTCCATCCTGTGGTGGTCGGGTGCTCGGGGGTCGGGTCGGCGGCGATCAGATGGAGATGCCCCCATCCACCGGGAGGACCACACCGGTGATGTAGCCGGCCTCCCGCGAGGCGAGGAATCCGACCGCGGCACTCATCTCGGCGGGGTCGGCGAATCGGCCCATCGGTATTGCCGCGGCGAGTTCGGCCTTCTTGTCGTCGGGAATGGAGGCGACCATCCGGGTCTCCGCGTTCGGCGAGATCGCGTTGACCGTGACGCCGAAGCGCGCCAGTTCCTTGGCGGCGGTCTTGGTGAACCCGATGATGCCCGCTTTGGCGGTGGCGTAGTTCGCCTGTCCGGTGTTGCCGCGCAATCCGGTGTATGAGGTCACGTTGATGACGCGGCCGAACCCCTGGTTGCGGAAGTGCGGCACGCACGCCCTCGTAAGGCGGAAAGTGCCGCCGGCATGGATGGCGAGGACCTGCTCCCAGTCGTCGTCGGTGAGCTTCCACAGCACCTTGTCGCGCAGGATGCCGGCGTTGTTGACGATGATGTCTATCCGGCCGGTGTCGGCGATGACCTGTGCGACGACCCGATCGACGTCGTCGGTATCGCTGACATCGGCGTGTCCGGCTTTGGCGCCCACCGCCGCAGCGGCTGCCTCGGCGGCCTCTTTGTCGAAGTCGAGCAGGTACACATCGGCGCCGGCGCGGACGAAGAACCGTCCCAGCTCCAGGCCGATGCCGCGAGCGCCACCGGTGACCAGGACCGTATGACCACTGAAGTCGTAGGTGAGATTGGACAACTTTTTCCTTATCTGTCAGCCCGACCCCCGCAGCGAGGACGGAACGCCCTCGCTGCGGTTGGGGTCTGGGTTCTCAGTGGAGGCCGCTCGAAATCCGCTTCTCGCTGGCGACGCCCTTTTCGAAGAGTTCATCGATGCGGTCGGCCAGCCCGACCTCGGCGAGAACGGCGCGGGTGTCACAGCCCGCCGGGCCGACCGGAGTGCCCGACTTCATCGGCGTTCGCGACATCCGGGGCGCCGGGCCGATCAGGGTTCCGTCACCGACTTCGGGCACGGAGATCTCCTCGATCAGGCCGTGGGACAGCGCCCACCCGTCGGTCAGCAGTTCGCTGAACATGGCCACAACCTTCGCGCTGACCCCGGGGTCGGCGGCACCGTTGATCGCCGTCTCCCAGTGAGCGCCGGGCTGCTGTGAGAACCGTGCCGCGAGCTCGGCCGCCAGTTTTTCCGGCTCGACAGTGGCGATACCGTCCAAGCCGTCGATGCCGGCCAGTGCTTCGACCGACTTGGCCGAAAGATAGAACCAACGGCCATCGCTGCCCTCGTAGACGTGCTCGAGCGGACCGTAGCCGCGGAAGTCCAGCCCGCCCGGGTCGTCCCAGTCGCGCGTACGGTGATCGATCATGTACGGGGTCTGCCAGGTGATTGATGTCTGGGCCAGCGACGATCCGACGAACTGCCCGATGCCGGTGCGCATCTTGTGGAAGAGGGCGATCATGATGCCGAAGGCGGCGACGTGGCCGGTGCCGTCGTCGTTGATCAGCATGAACTGCATGTTCCCGCCGGGGGCGCCCTTGCCGAATCGATGCATGACCCCGGTTGCGGCCTGACCGATCTCCTCGTGACCGCGGTAGTCCGCGCGGGGGCCGAATGCGCCGTGTGCGGAGACCCGCGAGTACACGATGCCGGGGTTGTACTCGCGGACCGCATCTTCATCGACGCCCAGACGGCGGCCGACGGTTTGGGCGAAGTTGGTCGACAGCACGTCGGCACCAGCGGTAAGGCTTTGGAAGGCATCGAGACCTTCGGGGCTCTTGAGATCCAGGAGGATCGTGCGCTTGCCGCCGTGCACCTGGTAGTGGAAGTTGTCCATGCCGCGCCAATCCGGGTTGCCGACGTGCACCACCTCGGCGCCGTACTCGGCGAGCAGGCGGCACGCGGTGGGGCCGGCTAGGAGAACTGAGGTGTCCACGGCGCGGATGCCTTCGAGGGCCGAGGTCAACTCGACTCCCTCGCCGGTTGTCGGCGTCGGTGCCTGTTCCAGGTCGTCCAGCTCGGCGAGGATCTCGGCCCGGTCGGCATCGAGCGCGCGGCGCGGGCGGTGTACCGGTGGTGTCTTGGTCATCGTGACCGGGCTCCCGCCCTGACGGGTCACCCCCAGTTCGGGGTCGATCACCTCGACGGTGGAATCAAGTGCGATCGCTTGTTCGTCGTAGAGCAGCCAGTCGCGGGCAGTCCGGATGACGCTCAGATCCGCGATAGGCCCGACTTCGCGCTCCCAATAGTCCGCAGGCTGGGTGAGGAATGCCGCACTGATCTCGCGTGTCATCCTTTCGACCAGGTCTGGTTCGGCCATGACCCGTCGGGGGCCGACGTTGTAGAAGCCCATCGCCTCCCACTCGTCATGTTTGCCGATCAGACTGGCGAAGTCCTCGATCTGTCGTCCCTCGAGCCAGGTCAACCGGATCCACCGGCCGTCCGCGCATTCATAGCCACGGGCGATCGGGTACTGCTTACTGCCGCCGAAGCCGTTCGGCGGTGCGTGCACTCCGGATCCCGGAGGCGAGTCCATGTAGACGCGGGTGAGTTCGTAGGCGGAGTCGAAGAGTGACACCTCGACGTGCTGCCCGAGGCCGCCGCGTTCCCGCGCAATGAGTGCCGCCGCGATGGTGTTCGCGGCGACGAGCACCGCGCCGCCCGACGCGAGGGGGAGGGTGTTGACGACCGGCGGGTTGGACCAGTCCATGTCGTGCGGCGGGTACAGCCCGGCAGCGGCGGCGACGACGCCTTCGGTCGCGTACAGCCCGGCGCGGTCGTCGTCGGAGGCGAAACCGGGGATCGACGCGTAGATGAGCCGCGGATTTCGCTCCAAGGATGCTTGGGGTCCAATGCCGAGCCGGTCCATCACCCCGGGGCGGAAGTTCTCGACCACGATGTCGGCCGAGTCGATGAGACGGCGCGCCACTTCGAGGTCTGCGGGGTCCTTGAGGTCGAGCACGATGCTGCGCTTGCCTCGCTGCATGATCGCATTGCTCTCGTGATCCCACATCGGACCGCCCGGCGGATCCACCCGGACCACGTCGGCCCCGTAGTCCGCCAGTAGTTGCGCCACCATCGGGCCGGCGATGAACTGGCCGAAATCCACTACTCGCACGCCGCTGAGCGCGCCCTGCCCCTGTGCCTCCATGACATTTTCCTCCGTGTGACGTGTGTTGAGGGGGATATGAATGTGACGGGGGTTGTGTCGGCACGCCGACGCGACTCCCGATCCGTCGGCAGCCGATCGCTACCGAGGAAATCGTTGCAGGCTGAGGTTGGGACCACAGCTGCCCTGTACATGTGTTCAAGACCATAACCAGGCCCGATCACCCGTGTCAAGCTCGAATTGTGACGGCCAACACAGTGGGGTGCTTGACAATCCGCACCCCCGAGTGATTAGGATCACTGCACAATCGTTCAGCACTGTAACCCAGGTCACGGAAGGGCGTCAGTTCGTCCGCCTCCGAACCGAAAGTGGAGAAGTCGACCTCCGGCACTCCGACAACGAAAGGACCACGCCATGATCGAGAGTTGGGGCTTTTACATCATGACCCCCGAGGACTACGTCGCGAACGCAGACGAGTTGACGGTGGCCGCCCAGGAGGATGCCTTCGAGAACTGGTTCAACATCCTGTCCAAGACCGAGGAATGGGGCTTCGACGGACTGTCGTTTGCCGAGCACCACTTCATGCCCGACTCGATGATTCCGTCGCCGCACCTGGTGATCGCAGCGTTGATCGGCCAAACGTCGAAGCTGCGCTTCACTACGGCGGGAAGCGTCCTGTCACTGCACCACGGTTGGCGTTACGCCGCCGAGGTCGCCATGCTCCGCTACATGTCGAAGGGCCGCTTCGAGCCGGGTGTCGCGCCCGGCTCGGGGCCGACCGAGGCAATCCTGGCCGGCTTTCGCGCCGAAGATGCGCGGCCGCGCTACGAAAGCGGGGTGGCGCTGCTCGAGAAGGCGCTGACGGGTGAGCGCGTCACACTGCATGACGACTACTACGACGTTGAGGGACTCGAACTGGTTCCCCGTTGGGTGCCGTCCGAGGGTCAGGAAGCGGTGTGGGCCACGGTGCTCTCACCGGATTCCGCGGCGACGACCGCTGAACGCGGCTGGAAGCTTCTGACCGGGTGGGTGCCGACCACTATCGCCAGCCTCCTTACGGCGAAGTACCGGGAAGCCGCCGATGCGTGTGGGCACTCCGCGGATCCGTCGATGCTGGGCCTGCGGCGCCGTGTATTCGTCGCAGAGACCGACGCCGAAGCGAAGGAGAAGTATGAGGCTGCACAGGACCTCGTACCCGTGCTGCTGCGGTTGGAGGGAAGCAAGATGGAGTTGGCCGACGAACGCATCGTCGGCATGGTGACGAACCCGGACGACTACGTGATCGGTTCTCCGAAGACCGTGGCGGACAAGCTGATCGACCAGTGCCAGACGGCCGGTTTCGGGAACCTGTTCTCGTGGTTCGATTTCGCCTCCTTCCGTTGGGCCGACCTGGAACGCAGTCATGAGCTCTTCGGCACCCGGGTGGCGCCGTTGCTCCGCTCGGCCGAGGTCGCGACTCCCGAAGGCGTCGCCCCCGGCGCTGTCGAAGCTGTGGCTGCGATGCAGGCCGACCGCGCACGGAAGCACGAGAGGGCTGCCAGCCGTGACTGAATGACTCCGCTCTCAGGAGTGTCTGTGCCGCGCTGGTTCAATCGAAAGTGATGAAATGACTGTGACAACTGAGGCGTCCGCTGAGGCTGCAGCGGCAGTTGCGCGACACGCTTGCGGCTGGCGCCCACATCATGACGAGCCGTGCCCTCTGGGTCGACGTCGCCAAGGACATGCTGGGCATCGCAGACGGCACGATGTGGGGGCCGTACAACGTGATGCCCATTCCCACTCCGCCGGCACAGTGACGATGAAAGGAAGGCCAGAATGATCGAAACTCAGATCGAAGTACAGACCGACGATGGTCCGATGGCGGCGTTTGTTCGGCGGCCCGACGGCGAGGGTCCCTTCCCCGTCGTTGTCTTCTGCCACGACGGTCCCGGCCTTCGCGCCGAGATCTATCAGGCGGCACGAGAGCTGGCTGATCAGGGGTTCTATGTGGTCGTGCCCGACCTGTACCACCGGTATGGGGACGTGATCCAGTTTGAAATGGCCCAGGTGATGACACCGGACACCGAGCAGTCCAAACTGTTTTGGCACATCATCGAGACGATTAAGCCGGCTGACATGGCCGACGACTGCGTTGCTGCCGTCGTCTCTGCTCAGCAGGATCCGGCTGCCGCGCCGGGATCCGCGGGAGTGATCGGGTTGTGCCATACCGCGCGCACCGTGATCCACGCACTGGCCGATCACGGTGATGTGTTCGGTGCGGGTGCCATGATGCACCCGGCCAACACCGCGGTGGAAGGGCCGGACTCGCCGCATCTTCTCGTCGAGAGGATTCAGCGCCCGCTCTACGCCGGAATCGGTGAGGTCGACATCATTGTTCCGCTGGAGCAGCAGCAACCACTGATTGCGGAGCTCGAGAAGATCGACGTCGCCGAGGTGGACATCCTGCCGACGGCAAACCACGGATACCCGCTGCCGGGCAGCGTCAGCTACGACCCGCCGAGCGCTGAGCGATCGTGGGCGAAGATCACCGCACTGTTCAAACGCGAGCTGGCGAGATAAAAGTCTGCAGGAAGGCCAGGGTGGGGCTCAATTGGGCCCGACCCTGGCCCTGGCTTCCCGACCCTGGCCTTGGCTTCCCGACCCTGGCCTTGGCTTGTCAGTTCTCGATGTCTGCAGCTGCGAGAATCTCCGACAGTGGTGCGGCGATCAAGCGGCCGGTACGTGCGTTGGGATCGCCCACTCCCGGCCCCGCCGCGGTGACGCAGATGGCCAGCCACTCCCGGTCGCCGTCGTGGTAGGCGACGCAGGAAGGTGCGTGCGGCTCGGGGACGTCCAGGAAGACTTGGCCCTGTCCGGCGGCGTCGATAAGGACTGCCCCGCCGCGACTCATGTCGGCATACCACAGGGAGTCCGACGAAGTCAGACACATACCGTCGGGGCGGAGCGGTTCCGGCAGGACAGTGGGGTCGTCGCTGAGGATCTCGCCGTTTTCGGCGAGGCCGAAGCGGTGAACAGTCGGGTTGACCTCCGCCTCCATGACCCATAACGTCCGTCGGTGGTGGCGTGGGACGATTCCGTTGGCGAAGTACATGGCTGGGCCGGTCTCTTGGATTGTCCCATCCGGTGACCACACGAGCATCCGGGCGGGCTTTGCGCCGTCGAATCCATCGATCAACGGGTTGAAGCCCATGCTCCCGACGATAATCGCGCCGCTCGGTAGGACCACGAACTCGTTGATCGGTTTATCGGTTGCCGTGGAGAGATCCGCATGCAGTTCCGGATTGCCGTCGACAATCCGGAAGATCTTGCGGTCGAACGCCGCCCCTGCATACACCGTGCCCGTGTCGGTGACGTCGATACCGAGGACCAACGGGGTCGGCAGTTCGGCCACGAGTCGGGCGTTCCCGGACAGGTCGACCGCGCGGACCGCAGTCATGTCGGAGAGGTAGATCTCGCTGTCGACGAAGCGTGGGCTTTCCGGAAACGCCAAACCGTCGGCTAGAACCCGCGCACCGGGGAGATCGTCAAACTTCACTTCTGTCAGACCCATGGCGAGCCTCCTGCATCGTCTTGAACGTATGTGCAGTCGAAACGTACGTTCCGCACGCTCGATGTGTCAAGAATCACTTCTCATGCCTGCTCCCGCGGCGCGGAATCGGTCATACGCCCGGTGGATGTTGACGTCGGCGCGCGCGGCGGCTAACCTATCCTGCACAAGCGTTCAGTGAGTGATAGGCGTCACGCTCAAGTGTGCGTGTGATCCAACCCTCCTCGGTTCTGGGCGGGTTGCAACCGGAGGAAAGAAGAGAGAATCATGAGCACGGCCGAAGCGGAGCAAGCACTCGACGAGGCCCTCGCGGTCTACCTTGCGGAAGTCAACTCATCTATTGGGCAGGTGAAGCCCGTGCCGACGAAGCGAACGGGGCATCGCGAGTACACGCTGAACTACAAGCATGTGACCGATGACTTGATCCGGATGTTCGCCATCGCGGTCGGCGATTCGAACCCGCTGTGGCGCGATCCCGACTACGCGTCGTCGTCGCCGTGGGGCGGAATCGTGGCTCCGCCGCTCTACATCTACACGGCCACCGCCGTGACCGTGTTCCCCGAACCGCCGGCGATCGAGGGTTTCGACCTCTTCTTCGGGGGCAATAGGGTGCAGATGCATGCTCCGATCCGCCACGGCGACTCGATCACAGCCGAGGACGTGTTCAACGGTGTGGAGAACCGGTCAAAGCCCGGGCGGGCGCAGCGGACCCTCATCTACACGGGCGAGCGCCGCTACTTCAACCAGAACGGAACGCCCGTCGCGACGTTGCACAGCACAATGATCGGCACGGTCTTCCCGGTCGGCGCCGAGGTTCCGCCGATGGCGGGCGGACGACCGCTGCACCGCTACAGCGAGGCCGAGCTCAAGGAGATCTACGACCACTACGACGACGAGCTCGCGGGCAAGCTCCGCCGCGGGGCGCAACCCCGATTCTTTGAGGATGTCGGCGAGGGCGATGATCTCGGCCTCGTGCTGAAGGGGCCACTGGACGCCCTCGACGTCGCGACTTTCATCGGCGTGGCCGGTGTTGGGATCGCGAATGCGGACAAGTGGGAGATGATTCGGACCGAACTCGATCGGTCGCCCAAGGATCCGGACACCGGTGCATACCACTATCAGATGGACTGGC